>DBEXKF010000278.1:0-4393 GCA_048175045.1 Collinsella sp. | reverse complement strand
TTCGTCTGCAGGCTCTCGACCCTGCGAGATTGCACAAACGCATGCAGGGACGTATGTATAACGTAACAGTAGCTGACAATGGGCTGGATCATATAGGCAAAGCCGCGACGATACACGCCCTGCGAATCGATATAGAACAGGGCGTGCGTCCAGTAACTGGTAAAAGCCAGCACGACCACCAGAGCCGTAGGCAACGTTACAAGCACCACCCTATAGCGCGAGGTCACAAGGTGAGAACCCTGCATCGTCTCGGAATAGATAAACCAAATGAGACACGCGATGGCGAAGAGCGAAAACGAAACCGCGTTGGAAATCCAGTTGGCTGCAATGCCCAACGTGCCGTCCACACCATCCGAAAGCGTCCAGATCATATCGAAGAAAATGTAGGCAGCAGACGTGTAGCCCAGCATGCTAAACAAAAGCTGCTGGGTGCTCGAGAACAGGGAGCGACGGCTTCGTACGGCAAGCCCGATAAGAACAATCATGCATAGCAGGAATATCTCAATCTTGAGTGCCTTAACCACTAGACGCCCTCCCTTCAATATCCAAGTGGTCAGAATCGCCCGATTCGTGTCTGGGCAATAAACGCCCCTTTCTCCGCAGGGGTAAGGGGAATAATAGCAGAGCGCCCGAACGTCACTGCAAGACAGCTCTCGTTCGGGCGCTCAAACGGCGCGAGTTGCACGCCGGAATCATTGATGGGTATCGATTGCTACTCGCCATCGATGTCGGCCGCGACAGCCTCCTCGATGGCCTCGACACCGGCAGGCGACAGGTCTTCCTTGCTCTGGCAGAACTTCTTATCGACCCAGCCGGTCAGAATCGGGGCCATGATTGCCGTGATGATGACGGCAGTGGCGATCTGCGCATACGCGGTGGGCGCAAGCTCGGCATAGCGCGGAGCGACCTCGGCGAGGGCGACCGGCGTGGTCATGGCCGTGCCGGCAATGGTGGAACATGCCACAGCCGCCTTACCATTGCCGCCACACAGGCGCTCGAAGGCAAAGGTAATGGGACCGACGATAAAGAGCGTGATGAGGCCCAGCAGGATGCCCGAAATGCCACCGGCGATGAAGCTCGAAAGGCTCATGGACGCACCGAGCTGAAAACCAATTACAGCGATCGCGGGATTGGCGCCGGGAACCAGCAGGTTCTTGATAAACGGGAACAGGTTGCCCAGAACCATGCCGATAACGAGCGGCAAAATGGAGCCGATGATAGTACCGACAGGGATGTTGGCAAGACCCGAAACACCAAGGATGATCATCGTGACGGCGGGGCCGGCCGTAAAGAACAGGATACCGACGGCGCCCTGCTCGGACTCATCGCCGAACTCGCCCATGATGCCCGTATAGAGCGCCATGTTGCAAAACGTAATGCCGCCGATGATAGACACGGAGCTCAGACCCAGGAAGTTGTCGTTAAAGAAATATGCCACGCCTAGGCCGAGAGCCGCTGCGACGACCAGCTTGGGAATCAGCACGACGATACCGGTCTTGATGGCGCCCGGCGTGGACTTAAAGCTGATGCCGGCGCCCACGAACAGCAGGATCGCGGCGACGATGGTATTGGAGCCACCGCGGCAGGCAGCCGTAAAGAAGCCGCCGATCTCAAAAACCTGCGGGCAGAAGGTGTTGAGCAAAAGACCGACGATCATCGGATAGATCATGATGTCGCCCGGGATGCGCGGAACCTTGAATTTCTTTTGCTCGTTGGCAGTCGCTTCCTGTGCCATGAAACCCCCATTTCCGCTGACGCGGAACAAAAGCCCACGTCATGCTTTGCTACAGTAAAGTTTGACCATGGTACCAGAAGAAATAGACCAGCTCGGTGAAAAATTCGACAAGTTGGGATGGAACGAGATTCGGCGCCCGCGACGCCACCCCTATATAAGGCTCAAGACAATATAGAGTACGATGCCCGAGACGCAGCACCACAGCATCGATTTTGTCTTGACCGCCACGACCACGACGCCGACGGCCGCAATCCAGGGAACCAAGGCAGGCCAGAGTCCCGCGTCGAACGCGCCGGGGCTCACCAAGTCGTTGGCGACCAGCGCGGCAAAGGCAGCGGGCGGGATATAGCCCAGGGCCTCGGTAATGCGGGGCGACAGGGTCCGCCCGCGCAAGGCGAACGCCGGCGTGATGCGAAAGAACGCGATAGCAGCCCACGACGACAGCCACAGAACCAAGAACTCGTTAACGGGCATCGCGGGCACCTCTTCCGTCAAATACAGCATCGCACGCCAACGCAATGGCAATGCCGGCCACGACGCTTGCCGGCACGGCAATATTCGTGAGGCCCAAGAACTTGCATACGGCGACGGACACCGCGCCCGAAACCGCCGCGACAACGTTGCCGCGCGACAGCCGCTGCGAAAAGAGCAGGCAGATAAAGAGCGAGGTGCAGACAAAGGCTGCAATGGCGGTGGGAACATCGACAACGGCGCCGACGATGGTGCCCATCGTACACGAAACGCCCCATGTTGCGATGAGGATCACGTTGAGCACAAAGGACTCGCGCGGGCCCCAATCCTCCCCTTCAACCAACTTGGCAAGCGAGATGCCATATGCCTCCTCGGTAAGTGTCGCGGCAACAGCCAGCGTCTGACGCTTCGAGGCACCCGTCAGATGCGGCGCGATCGATGCCGAGTAAAGCGCAAAACGCGAGGAGATGGCGGCAACGCTCGCGATAATCGAAGGTGCCGGCACGTCCGCCAGCCAAAGATTGCAGATCATAAACTGGCCGCTGCCCGTCACAAACGTGCTGCTCAGGGCAAAGACCATCCAGGGCTCCATTCCCGTCTGCCCCATGATCATTCCGCACGGCGCGCCTATTGCAACATAGGTAAGCATCACCGGCCAGACGGTTCTAACGATTTTGAACACCATACGCTTCTCATCCTGACAAGGTCTCCGAGCCGCATGTAGCGATACGGCAGAATCATCATCCGACAGCAACCGAGTTCACCTACAATTGCCACCGGATCGAAAGACACAACTTTTTAGGAAGTCATTATGACAGCTATCGATCGAAACCGGGCGCGCGCGGCCTTCAAAAGCTACACCGATGCCTACGACGCCACCAACCCACGCATCGCGCTCAAAATCGAGCATACGTACCACGTGGCCGAGGCATGCGATGCCGTAGCGCGCGAGCAGGGCTGGTCGTCAGAAGATATTGACCTGGCATGGCTTTGCGGCCTGCTACACGATATGGGCCGCTTTGAGCAGCTGCGACGCTGGGACACCTTTAAGGACGCCGAGAGCATGAGCCATGCGGCGCTGGGCATCGAGGTCCTCTTTGGCGAGAATCCCGCCGATGCACCCGCCGTAACGAGCATTCGCGACTTTATCGATGACCCGGCAGAAGATGAGCTCATCCGAGCGAGCATTGCCTATCACAGCGATTTCCGTCTACCCGCGCAGCTCGACGAGCGCACGCGGAGCTTCTGCGATATCGTGCGCGATGGCGACAAGATCGACATTATGCGCGCCATCGCCGACAGCACTGTCGACACTATCCTCAAGGTGGACGAGAAGACGTTTCTCGGCAGCCGTTTCTCGTCGCCGACACTTGCCGCCTTTGACGAGCACCGCTGCGTCGCACGCGATGAACGCGACGAGCCCGCAGACTACCTGGTGGGACTCATCTGCTTTATGTTTGAGCTCGTCTATCCAGCGAGCCGCGCGCTGGCGCGCGAGCAGGGCGATATCTACCGCCTGCTCGACGCACCCTTTGGCATCACGCGGCCCTTTACCGACCCCGCCACGCAGGCAACTTGGAGCCGCCTTAAGGACGAGATGCGCGACTGGCTGGCGCGCGCCTAGCGCTCAAGCTGAGCCAGCAGCTCCTCGACGACCTCGACGGCATCCCTAACAACCTTGTACTGGGCAGTACCAAAAATGGGGGCATCCGGGTCCTCGTTGATGGCGATAATGCACTCAGCCCCACCGATGCCGGCAAGATGCTGGATGGCGCCCGAAACACCGATACTCACGAGAAGCTTGGGCGAAACCGATACGCCCGTCTGGCCAATCTGGTGGCGATACTCCAGCCAACCCGCCTCCACGACGGGACGCGTGCAACCAAGCTCGGCACCCAGGGCATCGGCGAGCCTTCGCATCAGCGGCAGGTTTTTCTTGGAACCAATGCCGCGACCCACCACGACAAGGCGCTCGGCATCGGCAATCGAAGCCTGCTGCCCCCACTCCTCGGCGGGAATCGAGATCTCGACACGGGCCTTAACGTCTTCCGCAAGCATCACCTGGGTGATCGCGCCGGAACGGCCGTAGTCGAAGTCGGGCGCCTTAAAGATGCCGGGACGAACCGTTGCCATCTGCGGACGGTGGTTGGGGCAAATGATGGTGGCCATCAAGTTGCCGCCAAACGC
>DBEXKF010000277.1:0-1558 GCA_048175045.1 Collinsella sp. | reverse complement strand
GGGCGGCTCCGTCGACGGGGAGCACGGCGCCCGTGACATAGGAGGCCATGTCGCTCGCTAGGAAAACGAAGGCGTTGGCGACATCCTCGGGCTCGCCCATGCGGCCGAGCGGAATAGTGGCGACGATGGGCGTGATGACCTCTTCGGGTAGGGTGGCGACCCTGTCGGTCTTAGTCACGCCAGGGGCAACGGCGTTGACGCGGATGTCCATGGGGGCGAGCTCGCGCGAGAGCGACTGGACCATGCCGTTGACGGCAAACTTGGACGTGGGGTAACCGACGCCGGAAGGCTGGCCGTACTTGGCGACCATTGAGCTTGTGGTAGTGATGGTGCCGCCGTGGCCGGCCTCGGTCATGATCTTGGCAGCAGCCTGGTGGCCGTTAAAGACGGCGACGACGTTGAGGTCCATAACTTTGGCGAACTCCTCGGCTGTATAGTCCAAAAGGGGCGAGCGCTGGGAGATGCCGGCGTTGTTGACGACCGTATCGAGACCGCCCATGTCGGCTGCAGCCTGGGTAAAGGCCTCGGTCACGGCCTCGAGCGAGGTGAGGTCGCAGGAACGGCCCCAGACCTTGGCGTCGGGATAGACGGCTGTCAGCTTCTCAACGGCTGCATCGGCAGTCTCCTGGCGCGAGCCAAAGACGGTGACGGCGGCACCCTCCTCGATAAAACGGCAGGCGATGGCATAGCCGATACCGCGCGTGCCTCCGGTGACGATTGCTTTCTTGCCCTCGAGCAACATGGTGCCTCCATTCTTCGGGGGTGGACGTACGCAGCACAGCGTAGCGGTAGCTGGAATCGGCCGCGTTTGCATATCGGTGAACGGTAGCCCGCGTTACCGATGAGCGGCTCGCGCAAATGTGCTCTGCCGTTGTGCTTAGGGCAGGAGACAAAAGGGCTCCCGTCCCACATCGGACGGGAGCCCTCAAAGCGCGTATTGCTAGGCGATTGATGAG
The DNA here is from genome assembly GCA_048175045.1 of Collinsella sp. Classification (GTDB taxonomy): domain Bacteria; phylum Actinomycetota; class Coriobacteriia; order Coriobacteriales; family Coriobacteriaceae; genus Collinsella. Next base: position 602 of record DBEXKF010000277.1, on the reverse strand, counting down.
TTAGTTGGCCATGACGCCTTCGGTCCAGGCCTCGACATCTTCGATGCGCAGGACGTTGGCGACCTCGGCCACGCAGTCGACGCTGGCAAGCTCGGCGGCGGCAGCTTGGACGTCCTTCTCGAGCGCGCGGTGCGTCAGGAAGATGACCGAGCAGGCATCGCTGACGCCCGACTTGCCGTCCTCGACCTGGTTGATGAGCGAGATCGAGATGTTGTGCTTGGCAAAGATGTCGACCGTCTCGGACAGGGCGCCCACGCGGTCGGCGACCTTCAGGCGCACATAGTACTTGGTCTGGAGCTCGTCCATGGGCTTAAAGGCGAGGTTGTGGCCATAGGGCTCAATCTCGGGCAGCGGAGCCACGCCGCGGCTGATCTGCTCGGAGAGCGACAGGATATCGCCCACGACGGCGCTCGCGGTGGGGAAGGAGCCTGCGCCGGCACCGTAGAACATGGTCTCGCCTACGGCGTCGCCTACCACGTAGACAGCGTTCATGGCGCCGTTGACCTTGGCGAGCATGTGGTCGGCGGGGATCAGCGTGGGGTGCACGCGAACGTCGACGCCGGCGTCGGTGTTGCGGGCGATGCCCAGCAGCTTGATGGTGT
>DBEXKF010000276.1:0-5441 GCA_048175045.1 Collinsella sp. | reverse complement strand
GACCTTTTGGTCATGCCCGACGATTGAACGTCAGATTGCCGCTCTGGGGCGTTTGCAGCGTCGACTAGTTACGCGGTTTGGTGAAAACCGCGTAACCCTACAGTTGGCGCAGGCCTTCCTCGAGGCCGGTCTTGCTGTTGGTCTTCTCGTCGCGCATCTTGATGACGCGGGCGGGGACACCGGCCACGACGGCGCCGGCGGGGACATCCTCGACGCACACGGCGCCGGCGGCAACGACAGCGCCCTTGCCTACGTGCACGCCCTCCAGGACCACGGCGTTGGCGCCGATCATGACATCGTCCTCGATGATGACGGGCGTGGCGCTGGCGGGCTCCACAACGCCTGCCAGCACGGTGCCGGCGCCGATGTGGCAGTTCTTGCCCACGGTGGCGCGGCCGCCCAGCACGGCGCCCATATCAATCATGGAGCCTTCGCCAATGACGGAGCCGATGTTGATGATGGCGCCCATCATGATGACGGCGCGATCGCCGATCTCGACGCGGTCACGGATGATCGCGCCCGGCTCGATGCGGGCGTTGATGCCCTTAAGGTCGAGCATGGGCACGGCAGAGTTGCGGCAGTCATTCTCGACATCGTAGTAGTCGATGGAGTCGGCATTGGCATCGAGGATGGCCTTGAGCTCATCCCAGTCGCCAAAGACGGTCTTGCCGCGACGGCCGCCGTAGACATGTGCGTCGCCCCAGGCAACCTTCATGCCCGGCTTCTCGCGCACGTACAGCTTGACGGGCGTCTTTTTGGGCGCGGTGGCGATGTAGTTGATAATCTCCTGTGCATCCATCTCGGCTGCGTTGCTCATTTGCTATCTCTCCTTTGGGCGGATTCGGTTGATACCTGGTTAGGCAAACATGACCTGGTCGAACGTATAGAAGCCGGGTTCGCGGGTGACGAGCTTCTGCGCGGCTGCCAAGGCGCCGTTGACGAAGATCTGACGGCTCGTGGCGCGGTGGGTGAGCGTGACCTCCTCGTCCTGGCCAAAGAAACTCACCTCGTGCACGCCGGCGACGGTGCCGCCGCGCAGCGAATGCATGCCGATCTCCTTGGGGTCACGCGCGCCGCACATGCCCTCGCGGCCATAGACGGGGTGGTAGCCTGTCTCGGACTCGGCTTCGACGACGGCGTCGAGCAGCAGCTTGGCGGTGCCGCTGGGGGCGTCGACCTTTTGGTTGTGGTGAGTCTCGACAATTTCGCAGTCAAAGCCGGGCAGCTCACGCGTGGCCTGGGCCACTAGATGACGCAGGGCTGCGATGCCGATGGAGTAATTGCCCGAGTGCATAACGCGGGTGTTCTGGCCCAGCTCACGCAGACGGTCCATCTGCTCGGGGGTGTAGCCCGTGGTGCCCGAGACCAACGCCGCGCCCGTGCGCTCGACATAGGCGACGACGGCATCGAAGGTAACGACGTTCGAGAAGTCGATGATGACGTCGGCTGCCGGGGCGCTCTCGAGCTCGGACAGATCAAAACCGATCTGGGCGACGATATCAAAAACGGGCTGACCGGCGGCGTCGACAACGCCCTCGGCGGTGGTGCGGATGAGCGAGCCCATGCGGCCCGTTCCCATAATGACAGTCTTAATCAAGCAGACCAGCTCCCTTCAGAGCATCGGTAAGTGCAGCGCGCGTGTCGTCTGCCATGGGGCATAGAGGCATGCGGTAGTTTGCCTCGATCATACCCATCTGAGCGAGCGCTTCCTTAACGGGGATGGGATTGACCTCACTAAAGAGGGCGTTGATGAGCGGCTGGCCGGCAATTTGGATATCGCGGGCACGTGCCACGTCACCGTCCAGATAGGCGCGGCACATGTCATGCACGAGCTGCGGCTGAACGTCGGCCCACACGCTGATGGTGCCCGAGGCGCCCAGGCTCATGAGCGGCACGGTGAGCGCGTCCTCGCCCGAGTACATGCGGAAGTCGTCGGACAGCAGGTGGGCAATCTTGGCCGCGTAGGCGACGTTGCCCGAGGCTTCCTTAATACCCATGATGTTGGGGTGCGCGGCCAAGCGCTCTACGTTGCGCTCGCTGATGCCGCAGCCGCAGCGGCCGGGGATGTTGTACAGGATGCAGGGGATGTCCACAGCATCGGCGACGGTCTTAAAGTGCTGATAGATACCCTCTTCATTGGACTTGTTGTAGTAGGGGGTGATGAGCAGCAGGCCGTCGGCTCCCAAGCCCTGGTAGGTGAGCGACTTGGTGAGCATCGTCTGCGTGGAGTTGGAGCCCGAGCCGGCGATGACGGGGACGCGTCCTGCAACATGCTTGACCACGGCGGCGACGACGGAGTTGTCCTCGTCATCGGTCATCGTGGCGCTCTCGCCGGTGGTGCCCAGGGTGAGGATGGCGTCGGTGCCGTTTTGCAGGTGGAAATCGATAAGGCGCTCGAGCGCATCAAAGTCGACACTGCCATCCTTTTTAAACGGCGTGACGAGGGCGACGATTGAGCCCTCGAGATTGCGGATGTCCATGTTCTTCTCCTTCGCGTCCGCGATCTGGATGCGTTTGTTCCATTGGGCGGCGACTGCCAGGCGCTCGTCTTGGGCGCGACGGCGGGCACTTTCGGCGCGCGACTTGGCCAGCAGCTCTCGGCCGCTCGGTAGCACGTCGAGCGTGGCAAAGTAATCGCCCGGGCGCTCGGCGCGGCGGATAAGGTCGGCCGAGCCGTCGGGGCGCAGCAGCACCTCGGCGGAGCGCAGACGGCCGTTGTAGTTGTAGCCCATGGAGTAGCCATGCGCACCGGTATCATGGATTACAAGCAGGTCACCCATGTCGATATGCGGCAGCTCGCGATCGATAGCGAACTTGTCGTTGTTCTCGCACAGATTGCCCGTGATGTCATAGGTGTCCGTGACGGGCGCTGTGGCCTTGTCGGCGCCGCCCGGCTGACCCATCACTGTGATGTGGTGGTAAGCGCCATACATGGCGGGACGAATGAGGTCGACGGCACTGGCGTCCACGCCGATATAGTCCTTGTAGATCTGCTTCGCGTGGATAGCCTTGGTGACCAGACAGCCGTAGGGGCCCATCATAAAGCGGCCCATCTCGGTGCAGATGGCCACATCGCCCATGCCGGCGGGAGCCAGGATCTCGTCGTATGCCGCGTGTACTCCCTCGCCGATGGCGTGAATGTCGTTGGCCTGCTGCTCGGGCAGATAGGGGATGCCTACGCCGCCGGACAGATTGATGAAGGCGACGTGTGCGCCGGTCTCGCGCTCCAGGCGTACGGCAAGCTCAAAGAGGATGCGCGCGAGCTTGGGGTAGTAGTCGTTGGTGACGGTGTTGCTGGCAAGGAATGCGTGGATGCCAAAGTCCTCGGCGCCCTTGGCCTTGAGCATGCGGAAGGCCTCGAAGAGTTGCTCGGTGGTCATGCCGTATTTGGAGTCGCCCGGGTTGTCCATGATGCCGTTGGAGAGCTGAAACAGCCCGCCTGGATTAAAGCGGCAGCTGACCGTCTTGGGGATGGGCCCCGCAACGCGCTCAAAGAACTCGATGTGGCTGATGTCGTCAAAGTTGACGATGGCACCCAGCTTGTCGGCGAGCTCAAAGTCGGCAGCCGGCGTGTCGTTGGACGAGAACATGATGTCGTGTCCCGTGATACCCAGCGAGCGGGCGATCATGAGCTCGGTATAGCTCGAGCAATCGCAGCCGCAGCCGTATTCGCTGAGAATGGAGATGAGTGCCGGGTTAGGGTTGGCCTTGACGGCAAAGTATTCCTTAAAGCCCGGGTTCCATGCAAAGGCGTCGCGCACTTCTTGCATGTTGCGGCGGATGCCCGCCTCGTCGTATAGATGAAACGGCGTGGGGAACTGCTCGACGATATGCTCGAGTGTCTCCTTGTCCACAAACGGCTGCTTGGCCGCATATGCCTCGTTGGGGGTCAATGCCATGTCCCGTAAACCTCGCTATCCAGACGGCGCCATCTGCGCATCGAATCCGCATAGCGTGGACCCAATGTCCGGATAGCGCTCCCGCATTGCTGCAGACAGTCCTGCGGGTGTTTCCCGCAGACCCACCAGGTTGTTCGTGCCCGAAAAACCCAGTTCGGCGGGTTTCGCCTCCCCGCGGGGTCAAAGCCTGCCGGCTCGCCCGCGGTTCTTCGTGCCCGCGCCTCTATCAAGTGGTAAAGACCCTATCACGTTGCACTTTACCAAACAAGAGTATTTGTATATAACGTTTAAAAAATGCAGCAATATGCTGGAAACATGTGTGCCACAATCCTGTATCACAATAAGTTGCAACAGATGTGCCTTACGAAGGGATTCTCTATGACCGAGCTCCAAGAACTCCGTCGCTATCGCCGCGATCTCCATCGCATTCCGGAGCTCGATTTCGATCTTCCGCAAACCATTGCCTATATCGAGGGCGTGTTGGCACCGCTCGCTTGCGAGGTGACCCATCCGTGCCCCAGTTGCGTCTGCGCTTTCTTCGACGCCGGCGTTGGTGCCGCGCATGCCACAGCGATTCGCGCCGATATGGATGCGCTGCCCATCGTGGAGGCGACGGGAGCGGCCTTTGCCTCGACCCATCCCGGCAAGATGCACGCTTGCGGACATGATGGACACATGGCCATGGCACTTGCCGCCGCGACGTATGTCGACCGTACGATTCGCGAGCAGCCGGGCGTCATTAGGCGCAACGTTCTCTTTGTGTTCCAGCCGGCCGAGGAAACGACCGGTGGTGCCAAGACGGTATGTGAGAGCGGTGTGTTCGAATGCTACGGGGTCGACCGCATTTTTGGCTTCCATGTGTGGCCCGATCTGCCCGCCGGCACGTTGGCGAGCTGTTCCGGCCCGCTGCTGGCGCGTTCGAGTGAGACACACATTCATATTCACGGGACGAGCATCCATATCGCTAAGACCTATGGCGTTCCGGTCGAGGAGTCGCACGATGCGGCGCTGGCGGCTGCCAAGTTCTTGGTTGCCGAGCGCGAACTGATGGACGAGCTGGGCACCGACGAGCCCTGTATCGGCAAGTTTGGTCTGCTGCAGGCCGGTACCGTCTGCAATGCGGTGGCGGGGGAGGCCCATGTTGCCGGCAGCCTGCGTGTGTTTACGGACGACATGTTCGACCGGGCGCGCGAAGGCGTGCGCCGCGTGCTGGACGATGCCTGTGCCGCAACGGGCTGCACGTACGATCTCGACTTTGCCGAGGGCTATCCGCCGGTCGACAACGACCCCGAGTTGTTTGCCAGCGTCGCGCCTGCCTTGCCCGGGCTGCAGCTTGTGGAGGAACCGCTGCTGATCGCCGAGGATTTCGCGTTCTATCAACGCCATTTGCCGGGCGTGTTTTTCCTGCTGGGCACGGGTATGCCAGAGGACCAAGACAACCCGAGTGATTCGGATGGCTGTCCCGCCTATGCCACAAGCGCTCTGCATACCGATAGCATGCTCTTCGACGAGGAAATCCTTCTCAAAGGCCTCGATGTCTAC
>DBEXKF010000275.1:0-2054 GCA_048175045.1 Collinsella sp. | reverse complement strand
CGAAGGCCACATTAAGTGGCCTTCGGCTCGTGCGGAATCTACGAAAAACTTACCCGCCTCGCCCGGCCAGGTCCTGCGGTGACTTGCTTGCCGCCTGGATGGCGTCTTGGTGTCTAGATACTTGGCTGATTTTTTTGGAATGAAGGGGGCTCCTTGTTGGCAAGGAGCCCCCTTCTGGTTTTGGTTACTTTGGAATTGTGGGTGTAACCTTACTTGGCATCGGCCCAGGTTATGCCGGTGCTGGCTTCGGCGATTAGAGGTACGCGTAGGTCTACGACGTGTTCCATGACGTCTTGGACCATGTCTGTTAGGCGCTCAACTTCGTTGACCGGGCACTCAAAGTCCAGTTCGTCGTGCACCTGCAGGATCATGTGGGCGGCAAAGCCCTCTTCTTCCAGGCGACGGCTTACGCGGGCCATCGCGATCTTGATGATGTCGGCGGCGGTACCTTGCATGGGGTGGTTCATGGCCGTGCGCTCGCCAAAGCCGCGGAGTTGCGGGTTTTTGGCCTTGAGTTCCGGAATATGACGACGGCGACCGTACATGGTCTCGGCGTAGCCCGTCTCCTTGGCGCGCGCTACCACGTTGTCGAGGAACGTACGCACGCCCGGGTAGGCCTCGTAGTAGCGGTCGATCATGCCACGCGCCTCGGCCATCGAGATGTGCAGCGACTGCGACAGACCGTAGGCCTGCTGACCGTACACGATGCCAAAGTTCACGGCCTTGGCGCGGCTGCGCAGGTCGGGCGTTACCTCGGACACCGGCACGCCAAACACGCGCGCGGCCGTCTCGGCGTGGAAGTCCTCGCCCTCGTTAAAGGCGCGCACCAGGTGCTCGTCACCCGAAAGATGCGCCAGCAGACGCAGCTCGATCTGCGAGTAGTCCACCGCCAAAAAGACGCTGCCCTCGCCTGCCGAAAACGCCGTCTTGACGGTACGGCCTAGCTCCGAGCGCGTCGGGATGTTCTGCAGGTTCGGGTCGCTCGAGGACAGACGCCCCGTTGCCGTGATGGTCTGGTTGTACGTGGTGTGCACACGACCGTCACCACGGCGCAGCGGGCCCAGCGTGTCCAGATAGGTGGACTTGATCTTGGACTTCTCGCGCCAGTCCAAGATCAAACGAACAATCTCGTGGTCGCGGGCAAGTTCACTCAGTACCTTGGCATTGGTCGAATAGTAGCCGCGCTTGGTCTTTTTGAGACCCTTGGTCGGAAGGCCCATCACATCAAAGAGCACATGCGAGAGCTGCATGGGGCTGCCGATGTTAAAGGTCTCGTCGCCTGCCAGGTCGCGAATGCTACGCTCGACCTCGGTAATCTGGGTCGCTAGGCCCTCGGACAGACTATGCAGACGGTCGGGGTCTACGAGCATGCCCGCGCGCTCCATCTTGGCAAGCACCGGCACAAGCGGCATCTCGATGCCGTCGAACACGTTGGCGGCGTTCTCGCGGGTCATGCGATCGCGCAGCGGTGCGACCAGCGCCAGCGTCAAGGCCGCCGTGCGAGCGGCAGGCGCGGGGGCGTCCTCGCCGGTACCCTCTGCACCGCGCGCCGCAGGCAGCGCCATCTGCAGATAGGTATCGGCCAGATACGCCTCGTCGAACTCGGAGCGGTCGGAATCCAGCAGGTAAGCGGCAACCACGGTATCGAAGATGCGCGTGGAATCAGCGGACAGCGGGTCCATGAGCTCAGGCTCAGAAGAATCGATGGGCGAGAGCTCGTGCAGCAGCGCCTTCATGTCCGGGCTCGCCACGCGGCCCTCCATAAACAGACGCGCGAGCACGCCAGCGATCACACCGTGGGCAAAATTGAAGCCCTCGGCAGCGGCAGGCGCGCCGCCATCGGCCTCCTCGAGCGCAAAGAGCCCCTTGGACGTCGCCAGCCACAGCGTACGCGTCAGGCCAAAGAGCGCACCCTCCTCCTTGTCATCGTCCACCACGGCGGCGACCCACTCGCCTGTCTCGATCGCGCGAGCGATCTCGGCAGCAGCGGCAGCAAGTGCCCCGGCATCGCCAGCGGCGGCACGCAAAACAGAGGGAATCTCAAACGTGCTGAC
>DBEXKF010000274.1:0-4546 GCA_048175045.1 Collinsella sp. | reverse complement strand
TGGTGGTGCTGATCGCGGGACCGTGGGTCTCGTCGGCGATCACAAACCAGTTCAACACGGTGGCGGGGACGCTCGGCAACGGAATCTCAAAGGGGAGCTGGGAGTCGGGCGGCACGGGCGGCGGCAACGGGTCGTTGACCGACGCCGACATCGTGGACCCCGTTCACGGGATAGCGTTCGCCGTGTACTCGGAGGACGACCACAGCCTCATGTTCTACAAGCGCCGCGGGGTCCCCAGAGTCGGTGACATGCTCAACAGCCGCCGCGTGACGGCGGTGTATACGGGGTTCGAAAATGGATACGCCACCGCGACCGTGGGAAACGACGGCTAGACGACTGCCCCCTGGTGGCCTAACAGAAATAATATCGTGGCCGTAAAGGCCATTGACGATGGCATAGAAATCCACTCGTTGGCATTTTGCTTTCAGTACATGGAGAACTGCAAGAGCTTTGATCTGGCAAAGTTCGACATGTCGAACTGCACAAATCTGCAGCACGCATTCGCGTATTGCGGCAATGCGACTTCCTTCAGTATTTCAAGCTGGGATACGTCCTCGGTCGTCGAATTCGACTCGGCGCTCAAAAACCTTTACAAGGTCGAGGAGATTGACATCTCCGGATGGTCGACGCGGAAAGCCGGCGATTTACGTCTCCTTTTTTCCACCGACAGTTCGCTGAAAAGCGTGAAATTTGGACCAGGGTGGAAGACCTCAGATGTTATGGATATGCTCGGCATGTTTAGCTATTGCAAAAATCTAAACCTCGACTGTTCCGATTGGAATGTCCCAACCTATGCCAATCATAGTGACTTCAATCACTGCGCCCCCGGCGTTATCCTCCCGAAGGCGTGGCAGTAGGTCTGAAGAAACAAAACGGCAAGCAGTTTATGTGGCGCGGGCACCCGTGCCGCCGTTGCCTCAGCGGCACGTTACGGGCTAGTCGGTTCGATTTAACGTACGCTCTGCATGCAATATCAATCCCCATGCGAAGGGAGTGTCGCATATTCATGCAGCGGCAATTAACCTTCGGGGGGGGGTGGGTATCTCCTAGGAATACCCGCCTCCGAGGCCAAGGAGCCATCGAGTACGTTCTGGTCATCGCGATTATCGTCCTGGTTGTGATGATAGCCGGCCCTTGGGTCTCGTCGGCAATCAGGAACCAGTTCAACACGGTGGCGGGAGTATTGGTAAACGGGACAGCAGGTGGGACTTGGGAACCGAGCGGTTCCGGCAGCGGTAACGGCGCGGGTTCCGCGACCGTCCAGGCGGCGCTCGCCAAGGACGCGAAGGACACGCGAAGGACTGGACCCTCGGTGAGCAGAAGGCAGTTGCCGAGGACATCGCCGCCAAGGGCGAGGCGTCGCCCGCCTACGCCAAGGCGAAGGCCGCGATGGATGCCGGCACCGAGTTCTCGATGAAGCTCACCGATGGCAAGACGCTGACTTACCGCATTTTCGGCATCAATCATGATGACCCTGCAGGCGGATCCGGCAAGGCGGGCCTCACGTTCCTCACCACCACGACGGGCATTTGGTCCCCCATGAACGCGATTGACACCAACGCCGGCGGTTGGGAGAAGTCTGAACTCCGTCAGAAAATGAACTCCGGCAAGATCTGGAATCTGATGCCCTCCGATTTCCAGTCCAAGGTGAAGGCCGTCAAAAAGCTATCGAACACTGTCGGGGGCGGTGATGAGAACAAGAACGCCGCCGTGACGGCTACCTCGGACAAGCCGTTCCTGCTCAGCTACTCTGAGATCGCCCCCCACCTCCTATTGGGCATCCTATCCCTGGACTTCCTCCGAGGGCACCCAGTACGAGGCCTTCAAAGGCAAGGTGACGGAGAACTATAATCCCAACTCTGCCATTGCCATTGGCAGCGGTTGGTGGGAGCGTTCGGTGTTTCCGAACGCCTCGAAGGGCTTCCTCCATGTCGACAGCAGCGGCAATCTGTCGGACAGCAACTCCGCGCCGGGCTGGTTTTGCGTCTCCCCCGCCTGGTGCTTCTAGCTTGTCTAGCGCAAAGCCCGCGTTACCCCGCGCGTGCTTTCTTTTGGCGACCGAACGAACGGCTTCAGGTTCATGGCACGGGTAGTCGGATTGAAGAGAAATGGGGTCATACAGCGGCTCTCAGAGCGCCTGCCGCACTCCCCCGCCATTACCTCTGCTGCGTCCTCGTATAGAGTCCATCCTGCTTGGTGTTTCGAGTTCGGGGCGTATACGGTGGGTGGATAATGGATTCACTTCGATGACGGCGTTTACGGGAGCGACCATGGCGATGCGCGAGATCGCGGTCAAGTTCGATGAGGGCGAAATGGCCTTGATTCAGGGCCATGCGGACGCCACGGGCATGACCTTTTCCGAGTTCGTGAGAAGGGCCCCGTTCGAGAAGGCTGAGGACATGGCGGACATCGAGGCCTACAACGAGGCTTTGGACGGGGACGGCGGCACTCGCTACCCGATGGAAGAGGTCGTGCGCATGGCGGTGGAGGCTGAGTGATTGTCCACACGCGTTGTCTGTCTCGGCTCTAAAGGCTTCTCTTGGGCGGGGTTCGGCTTATAGCCTGGTCCCGCTTTTTTGCGGCTTTCAGTTGTCTTTCTGAAGGTATGAAATGGCTGCCTCGATATGAATACGGTCGGCATTCGAAGCGGACGTTATAGCCGCGCTAATAGCGCATGACTTTCTCCCCTGCCGTCATCGTTGCCGCAGCGGCAAGACCGTTGCAAATACTTGGAATAGCCCTACGCTCGGCTCGTATTGCAAACCCCGAGTGAAGGGAGCCGTATATGCATGCAGCGGCAATTACCCTTCGGGGGGGGGGTCGCTCCTGAAACGACCCGCTTCCGAGGGCAATCAATTATCGAGTACGTCCTGATCATTGCCGTCATCGGCCTGGTCATCGTGTTCGCGGGACCCGGCGTGGCCGGAGCCATCCGAAACCAGTTCAACCTGGTCGGCAACACGGTGAACAATGGGACGGTCGGCGGCGTCGAGGGAGGCGCGTCCGGTGGCGGCTCCGCAGGCGCCGATTCCGCGGCCGTCCAGGTGGCCATCGCCAAGGACTCGAAGGACTGGACCCTCGACGAGCAGGAGGCGGTTGCCAAAGACATTGCCAAGAACGGTACATCGTCTATCGCCTACGCCAAGGCCAAGGCCGCCATGGATGCCGGCACCAAGTTCTCGATGAAGCTGACCAATGGCAAGACGCTCGAGTACCGTATCATCGGCATCAACCACGACGACTTGGCCGATGGTAGCGGCATGGCAGGCTTGACGTTCGAGGCGACCAACTCTGCCTTGGGTAGCCAGAGAATAAACGCTACGGACACCAATGCCGGTGGTTGGGATAAGTCCGAGCTCCGTACGCGCCTCAACAGCGGTGACCTCTGGTTGCTCCTGCCCAGCGAGCTCCAGTCAAAGGTGAAACCCGTCACAAAGACAACCGATAACGTTGGCGGTAACGGGGGCGGTGCCCCCTCGGCGACGACCGACAAGGTTTTTCTGCTCTCGGCAACCGAAGTATACGGGGATATGCAATCTGACGGCATCCAGTACGAGTGCTACAAATCCAAGGGCGTGACGGGGTCGAACTATTTCGGTGCATCAGGCTATAGCCACTGGACTCGCTCCGTGAGACCGCGCAGCTCCACGTCCTTTCGCTATGTTCAAAGCGGCGGTATTTGCTACAGCTACAGCGCGACGGACTCGTTTTATGTTCTCCCCGCTTTCTGCTTCTGATCTCTTTTAGCGCAAAGCCCTCGCAATCCTGCGAGGGCTTTTCTTTTGGCGATTACTCGAACAATTCGAGGTTCATAGCACAGTTAATCGGGTTGAGGAGAAATGGGGTCATACAGCGGCTCTCAGAGCGCCTGCCGCACTTCCCCGCCATTACCTTTGCGGCATCCTCGTATGGAGTCCATCCTGGTTGGCGTTTTGTTGTAACCGCTCACTTGTCCACAGATCAAGTGAACTACCGGAATAAATACAGCGACACGCTTGTTCGTTACAGTCGCCATATCTGCGTAAATCGCCGCGATAAATACAGCCTGTACTCGTCTGTATACCAGCTACGCGTATGTAGATTCATGTCGCATTAATAAATCGGCTCAAGCGCGTGCAAAACGCGCAATTAACCGCAAAAAGCGATTATCGCGCAGGTAGATTATTGGCACCCTGTTGCTTAATCAAAATTAAGCAAGTGCTTAAAACAAAAAAGGTCAGGCACTAGGTGCCTGACCTACACACTTCTGGTCGGGACGACTGGATTCGAACCAGCGACCCCTTGACCCCCAGTCAAGTGCGCTACCAAGCTGCGCCACGTCCCGAAGCTTTTATTTGTTGCTCTGCTCTCGCTAGCAACAGGGAGTATATTAACCCGAAACTTTGTCGTTGTGCAAGAACTTTTTTACAAATTTTGAAGCAAGTCTAAAATTGCATCTGCGAGCTGGGGTTTTGTGAGCACGGGTAGTTCTTGCGTGCCCGTTGTGCTCACGATCCAGGCCTTGTTGGTGTCGGTCCCAAAGCCCGAATCGGCGCGCGAGACATCG
>DBEXKF010000273.1:0-3601 GCA_048175045.1 Collinsella sp. | reverse complement strand
ACGAGATATGGCAGGAGTCCAGGTACTTCTCGGAGGTGAGGATGAACGAGCTCTACGATGACGGTCGCACTCGGGGAATCGACGGTCCCGTCGATTGGGCGCGGCTTGAGGCGGAGGCCAGGAAGATGCTCGAGTCCGGCCACGAGCTTGCGGACAGGGTCGAGGCGGCATAGGATATCAACCGTATTCCAGATTCTAGGACGCCGGGCCGACTCGCTTCGGATGGGGCTCTACACCAACTTTCTCGACACTACCGCTCGGAAGGAAGCTCCTGGTGTCGAGGGCGTCAGTGGACGCCCACATCGAGTCGAGGAGCGGCAGGAAATGACGGCGGCGACCGTCCCGGGAGTTGCTCGCGGCCGGGCACGCGAGGGAGTCTCGAGACGAAAGGAGCTCAGGCACGCCCTCGTGGATGGTGTCACTGCGCCTCTGAATCAGGTTCATACAGACAAAGGCAAGCTTCGGGTTGTTATCGCAAACCAGCTCCGACGATAAATTCTCGTGTTCCGTAATCTTGAAGAAGCTGCGAATCTATTTCAGGGGCACTATCAACAGCGGTTTCATCCCGTTCCCCTCTTGCACTCACCGCCAGCACACGCTATAAGGTTGTTGGTGGCTCATTAAGCTACCTCCAAGTGCCGGGGGAGTCCCCCGGCTATTTTTTTATCCATTCCATTAGGAGTCCCCATTGGCCAAGGAGCTCAGCATCTTCGTCGACGAGAGCGGCGACCGCGGCGGCAAAGCTCGCTACTACCCGCTCGTACTCGTCTTTCACGACCAGGAAGGCAGCATCGCTGAGGCGGTCACGGGCTATGAGGCCAAGCTTGTCAGGGCCGATCTCCCTAACATTCCGTTTCACTCCGAGCCTCTCGTGAACGGGCACAAGGACTATGAGTTTCTTGACATCGAGCAGCGCAAGGTTATGCTCGCCCGTTTCTCCTCGTTCGTCCGCAAACTTCCCATTTCCTATATCACGTTCGTCTACCACCGCAGCCAGTTCGAAGACCCGGCAAGGCTAATGGAACGTATGGGGCGCGATATCTCCTCTGCCATGATTGAACACCTGGGCTTCTTTCAATCCTTCGACGATGTGAAGGTTTACTACGACAACGGTCAGGACATTGTCATACAGGCGCTTGACCGCTCGGTGGGCAAGGTCCTCTCAAAAGGGGTCGTCCGACGCCGCAAGACCTCGATGACCGATTACCGCCTCGAGCAAGTGGCGGATTACCTCTGCACCATCGAACTTGCCTTGGTCAAGTACGAGGCCAAGGAGAACGGTGAGACGTACAACAAGTTCTTCGGAGGTATAGGTTCTTTCAAGAGGAACTGGTTCAAGCAAGCCCGCAGCAAGCGGATATAGGTGGTTCCGCAGTCTCGCAGGGAGCGGTCGTCTCTCCTCCGGCCAGGGCCCCAAGCGACACGCTTCGAGCAGCGATAGCGAAACGCAAGCAACGGCGTCGCGGGCGCCTCGTGCGCCATAGTGTCCATGTGGTCATCTCCTATCGTCTCAGCGTGGTAGCTGAAGATTCTAGGCGCTGGCCACACCCCTTTTCCGGGGCGCCAACACCAACGTTTAGCACACAAGGAGTTTGACGAGATGGCTCAGCAAGTATTGAATCTATCCGCCCATGCAGCCACGTCGAATAACTCCAGATTGGGGTAACTGACCGTTTCGCCCGTTTCTTTAAGACAGGCCTCCGCGGCGTTGCACAGCGAGCTCGCGAGCGACGCCGCATCAACGCGGAACGTCACGCTCTTAGTCGCACGCATCCCGCTCTTGGGCGACGGCCAGGAAGAGCAGAGGGCGTTGCACCCGTGGAGGACAAGCTCGAACTTGTAGTCGTAGTCGAAGCTCTCGTCTTTCTCGGGAGCATCGACCGACACATCGTAGTCGCCTGAATGCAACAGGGAGCACCGGAGCTTCCAGCACATCTTCCCATTAAAGATTTGACCTGGAATCGTTTCACCTTCGTTCGAGGGGTCTCCCGAAAACAGGAAGTCGTTTGCCGCCCAGTCATCAAACCACTTCACATACTGCCGCCCCGCCGCTCTCTTCCCGTTATGAAGGACGAGATTGGGATAAAGAAGCTGCCCCATGGCGTCGGGAATGGTAAGGGAAGACATAAGGGCTGGGATAAGGCAGTCTTTCTCAACCGCATTTCTAATCGATTCGACGAGTAGCTTCATTTTGATGCCTCAAAAAGTCTATGCGGTCTTATGCGAAGAAACGGCCGATCGGCCATGAGCCGAGCGTCGTTCGTGCCTCTTCGTCAAGTGACGCTCTGAGCGCAGAGGCCATGTCCGAGTCTCCGCGCAAGGCTGCTGCGCATGCTTTCGACAGCGCACTATCTGAATTCAGCTGGATTGCCATTAACTCAGATTTCTCCTCGCTAGTAAGATCTCGCTTTCGAGCGGCAATTTGATATCGATTTATCAGGGTTGCTTCTCGATCCGCAAAAGCTTCCAGGGCGTCTACGGTCATCTCGCAGCATTTCAGCAACTCTTCCTTACAGCACGCATCTTGATCGTAGGCTGATAGCATTTCAAGCATCTTGTCGTTGACGTAGGCAGAGCTAACTTCGGTGACTGGATACTGCTTCAACGTAGCGGCAAACACCTCGGCATCGATATTGGCAAGCCTCATATAGTCCTGCATCGTTTGGACGAACAGAGGCGCGACGACTACGGGGGCATCCCCCTCGCCCCGGAAGAACACCGAGACCGTCAGGTCATCCAGTCGAAGCCCATCGACCATTCGGTACATATCTTCAGATACTTGGTAAAACACGAGCTTAATCGGATGGTTCCCCAGATTGATATATCCGAATCCGTTTTGCCGATCCTTGTAGTGGAGGGGTGCGTTCTCAACCAATCCCTTGTAAATTGTCTCGATGTTTCTTAAATCCTGAGTGGTCAACGCACTGATGTCGAGCTCTGGCTTGTAATGAAGAGCGTCGACAACCCGCTTGATAATCTCCAGCGACTGCAATCGACTCTCAAGGGCGTCGAGGTCGCCTCCGCTCAACTTGCACCCGCGAGCAAAGCCGCTTCCGTCTATGGAAAGCGTACCGGTTTGCATCAATGCGCGCATGAGGGCCAACTCTTCCATGCGCTCGACAAGAGTTCCGGTCTCGCTGAGGGTGATTGTGTTGGTGGAGAGGCATATGTCGAAACCCCTGAAGAAAACGTGCTCGCCATTCTCATTTTCTCCGGCCATGACCACCGCATTTAGGGAAACATCACCAGAGCTGACGTCATGCCGAGACCCAATCGCGACGCCAACTATGTTTTCAAGCTTATTCAAGGGATACAGCTCTCCCCAGGGGCTCTTCCCGTAGATATACAGCCCGTTCCTGTATGGAGCCAAGCTTGCGGGCGACTCGCCCTCGAGCAGCTCGATTCCAAACTCGCACTCATCAAAGCAAAGGCCGGCGTCCTTAAATTCCTCGATTGTCTTGGGGGCGATGCCAGCGACTGCTCGCTGCTTTGCTCTGTCCTTGACCGCCCTTCTGACAAGCCGCGTCAATTCCGCCGCGTCTGATGGAAGCCGGTCGAAACGCAAAGAGATGCGCTCTTGTTGCTCCGGAATATCGGCCAG
>DBEXKF010000272.1:0-14732 GCA_048175045.1 Collinsella sp. | reverse complement strand
CCGCCTCGCCGCGGAGGCCTCCTTTTGCATGTGTGGGCAGCTAATTTGGAGCGGGACCCTTGGCAGTTGCGGTGGAATAGTTCCTGTTTTATGGCTTGGATGCCGATTTTAGGAACTATTTCACCGCAACTTATAGATGCGGCGTCGTCTAGGACAAATCGTCCTCGTAGGGCATCAAGTCGGCTAAGTAGCCTTTCTCCTTGAGCATGGTCTCGATCTCGTCGAGAGTCTGCTCGTCTTCTGCCGCAATACGGTGGAAGTGATAGCCGCTGGTTACCGTGAGCAGCGGAAAGCTCTTGCCGCTCTCGATATCGTGCAGGTAGCGCTCAACATCGCGACGATTGCGGATGTCCAGGTCGGCCGTGATCTTGCCGTATACGCGGTGATTGACGATTACGTTGAGCACGGCGCCGCCCGCGTCGACGATGCTCGTGAGCTCATCGCCCGCCTGCTCCACGCCGTGGCGAACCTTGACCAGACGCGTGGGCACGGCGGGGCTGCTGGGGGCCTCCTGTAGTACATAGCCGCGATTGGTGGCGACGATATCGTGCCCGTCGGCGCGCAGCAGGGCGATGTCCTGCACCACGACCTGACGGCTCACGCCCACCTCACGGGCAAGCGCACTGCCCGAGACAGGATCTTTGGCTCTCTCGAGCACGGCCATGATGGAACGGCGACGCTCGCGGGCATTCATTATTTACCGTCCAGCAGACGCAGGTGCTTAAGCGAAAGGTCGAGGATCGGCGCAGAGTGCGTCAGAGCGCCCGAACTAATAAAGTCAACGCCCAGGTCGGCGAGCGCGCGGATATTGCTGGCATCCACGTTGCCCGAGCACTCAGTCTTGGCGCGACCGGCGATAAGCTCAATCGCGGCAGCCATGTCGTCATGGGTCATGTTGTCGAGCATGATGATATCGGCGCCGGCCTCCACGGCCTCGCGCACCATGTCCTGGTTCTCGCACTCAATCTCGACCGTCGTGGTAAACGACGCATGGGCGCGCGCCATCTCAATCGCGCGCGCCACGCCACCGGCGGCGTCGATGTGGTTGTCCTTGAGCATGACAGCCGTCGACAGGTTATAGCGGTGGTTGCTGCCGCCGCCGATCTCGACTGCGGCCTTCTCGAAGACGCGCATGCCCGGCGTGGTCTTGCGCGTGTCGACAAGCACGGTCTTGGTGCCCTCGAGCGCAGCCGCCATCCGATGCGTGTAAGTGGCGATGCCGCTCATGCGCTGCAGATAGTTGAGCGCCACGCGCTCGCCCGAAAGCAGCACGCGCGCGTCGCCGCGCACCTGGCCCACATGGTCGCCAGCGTGTACCTCGTCGCCGTCCGCGACATCGAACAACACGGAGCTCTGCGGATCCAGCAGCTCAAAGGTGCGGGCGAATACGTCCAGGCCGGCGATAATGCCGTCGGCCTTGGCGATGAGCTCAACGGTAGCGGGGCGCGCCGTGGGGCACACGCTCGCCGTACTCACGTCCTCAAACGTGATGTCCTCGCGCAGAGCCTGCAAAATCAGATCATCGACGACGAGCTTCATGGTAATGGGATTCATGGTCTACTCCTCTACGGCCTGCGTGCCGGCGGCACGGGCCAAATCATCGATTGCAAGGGTATCGGCGCTCAGGGCGCGGTGACGCCCGTCAAGCGCGGGCTCACCGGCCTGCTCCACGGCCAGCGACTCGCCGGTGCGCATGTACCACGCGGCGCGGCGGCCCCAGACCAGCGCCTCGAGCAGGCTGTTAGAAGCCAGGCGGTTCTTGCCGTGCACGCCATTGCAGGCCGTCTCGCCGGCGGCGTAGAGCTCGGGCATCGAGGTGCGGCCGTCCTTGTCGACCCATACGCCGCCCATAAAGTAGTGCTGCGTGGGTGTGACGGGAATGGGCTCGTCCAGGATGTCGCGGCCGTCCTCCAGGCAGCGCGCGCGGATATTGGCAAAGTGCCCGGTCACCACGTCGCGCTCGACTGGGGCAAAGCTCAGCCACTCGTGCTCGCTGCCGTCCTGCTTCATCTGCTCGCGGATGGCGGCGGCGACAACGTCGCGCGGCTGCAGCTCGTCGGTAAAGCGCTCGCCAGCGGCATTGAGCAGAATCGCGCCCTCGCCGCGGCAGCTTTCGCTGATCAGGAACGTACGACCCGGCTGCGGCGAAAACAGGCCCGTGGGGTGAATCTGTACGTAGTCCAGGTGCTCCATCTTAATGCCATGCTCCTGAGCGATGTAGCAGGCATCGCCCGTGAGCTGGGGGTAGTTAGTCGAATGGTCGTATACGCCACCGATGCCGCCCGTCGCCCACAGCGTATGGCGGGCATGGATCTTAAACGGCTTACCGACATGCACGCCCTCAGCGGCATTTGCAAGCTCGTCGGCGGGGCGGGCTGAATCGTCCTCGTCCACGGCAACGGCGACGAGGCCGGTGCACACCGTGGCGCCATCGCGCTCGGCGGTCAGGATGTCGGTCATGGCCACGTGCTCCAAAATCTGCACGTTATCAAGCTTGCGAACGGCCTGGAGCAGCTTGGTCGTGATCTCCTTGCCCGTAATGTCGGCGTGGAAGGCAATGCGCGGGCGGCTGTGCGCGCCCTCGCGGGTAAAGTCGAGGCTGCCGTCGGCCTTGCGCTCAAAGTCCACGCCCATGGCCAGCAGGTCGTTGATGACCGAGCGGCTCGAGCGGATCATGATGTCAACGCTCTCGCGGCGGTTCTCGTAATGGCCGGCGTGCATGGTGTCCTCAAAGAAGGCATCGTAGTCAGAGCCCTCGGGCAGTACGCAGATGCCGCCCTGCGCGAGCATCGAATCGCACTCGTCGATGGCGCCCTTGGAGAGCATGATTACGCGCGTGCTCGTCGGCAGATTGAGAGCCGCATACAGGCCCGCCACGCCGCAACCGGCAATGACGACGTCACACTCCATATCGGGGTATTGTTTGGTTTCCACAGGAATCCTCTCCCTTGTAATGTGGCATAAGGGATGGTCCCTCATGTCACATTGGCTTAGCGCGCCGCGTACTCGAGCATGCGGTCGAGCGTGAGCTTGGCCTGATCGGCGGCCTCATCCGACACGCCAATCTGCACCTCGCCCTCGCCCGTCTCCAGGCAGTGCACGAGCTTTTCGAGCGTGATGAGATCCATGTTGACGCAGGTGGGCTGCACCGCAGGGAAGTAGAACTTCTTGCCAGTGCCCTGGCAGCGGCGCTCGAGTTCGTAGAGCACGCCGCGGACTGTCACGATGATAAACTCGCTCGCGTCCGACTCCTCGGCATACTTGATGATGCCGGCAGTAGAGCCGATGTAATCGGCCTCGGCCAGGACGTCGGCCTTGCACTCGGGGTGCGCCAGCACGAGCGCGTCGGGGTGTGCCTCCTGCGCGTCGACGATCTGCTCGACGGTAATGATGTGATGACGCGGGCAATAGCCGTTGTTGAGGATGACGTGCTTTTGGGGCACCTGCTCGGCCACAAAGCGGCCCAGGTTCTGGTCGGGAATGAACAAGATGTGCTGCTGCGGCAGCTCGGAGACGATCTTGACGGCGTTAGAGCTGGTGACGCACACGTCACTCCAACTCTTGATCTCGACCGTCGAGTTGACGTAACACACCACGGCCAGGTCGTCGCCATACTCGGCGCGCGCTGCGTCGACCGTCTCGCGCTTGACCATGTGCGCCATGGGACAGTCCGCGCCCGGCTCGGGCAGCAGCACGGTCTTGGTGGGATTGAGCAGCTTGGCGCTCTCGCCCATAAACTCCACGCCGCACAGCACGATAGTCTGCTGCGGCAGGCTCTTGGCGAGCTTTGCCAGGTAGAAGCTGTCGCCGACGTAATCGGCAACGGCTTGGACCTCGGGCGCCACATAATAGTGCGCCAGGATCACTGCGTCACGTTGGGTTTTTAGCTGATGAATGGCCTCGACGAGCTCTGCGGGTACCAGCGCCGCGCGCTCCGTTGCCGTCGTTGCCGATGCCAGGCCGGCCGCGATATCGCGTGCAAGCTCCGATGCATCCATGTTCGCGCTCTGTGCCATCAAGGCCCCTCTCTTTTGGCGAATCTTGGGGCTTTAGTATGACACCTAGGTTTACAGCTGACAAGACAGCTGTAAACCTAGGTGTAAAGTTGAAATAAAGATTCAATCTTGGGGCGGGTCCATTTTCGAACTGGCAAGCTATGGATAGCCGAGTTCTCGATAGCGCAGGAGGCATCTTTCGCCACCGCAATACCGCTTGGCGCGAGTTGCACGCCGTGGGGCGCAAACGGTCCGCACCCCCGCAAGCGGCGCGTACCCGATGTGGCAAAATCGAACTACTTAAGGGGGCCGAATGCTCAAGATTATTGCCTGCGACGATGACGTCGCTTTTCTAGATAGACTGCACCGAATGATCGACCGTTGGTCGAGCGAGACGGGCACGGCGGTCGACGTTGCGCTCGTTACGCGTGGCGAGGACCTGCTGGCGCGCCATGCCGCGTCGCGCGCCGACATCATTCTGCTCGACATGATCATGCCGCTCGTCAACGGCATGGACACCGCACGCGAACTGCGCCAGGCCGACACCGCCGTGCGCCTGGTGTTTCTCACCTCATCGCCCGAGTTTGCACTGGAGTCCTACGAGGTCCGCGCCTTCGACTACCTGCTCAAGCCCGTGACTTACGAACGCCTGGCGCAGTTACTCGACGAGCTTTCGAGCATGCGCCCGGCGGCAACCGACGAGCTCGTGATCAAAACGTCCTTTGGCTACCACGCCCTGCGCCTGTCCGACATCGAATATGCCGAGGCGCGCAACAAGCACGTGGTTTTCCACCTGCGCGACGGACGCGATATCGAGGCACTCGAGTCGTTCCGCAGCGTCGAGGACCGCTTGGAGCAAAACGCGGTCTTCTTTAAATGCCACCGCAGCTACCAGGTCAACCTGCGCAATATCGATCACTTTGACCGCACGGACATCGTCATGCGCTCGGGCGCGTGCATCCCGCTGTCGCGCAGCTGCAAGCAGGGATTCCAAGACGCCTACTTTGCAGTGCGCTTTGAGGGTGGGAGACACTGATGGTCTCCTCGGTCGAAATGGTCCTTTGGGCAATCCACCACGCCACGACGCTGCTCTTTGGCGTCTTTGCCTCGGCGGCGCTGTGCGGTGTCGAGATCAACCGGCGTCATGTGCTTGAACTGGTGCTGGTCGGTGCCGTAACCGGATGCGCATTTGGCCTCGCCAATGCCGTCGGCGGCGAGCTTTTCGCCCGCCAGGTCTATCCGCTCGTCGTGCACCTGCCGCTTACCGTCTACCTATGCGCGCGCTACCGCCTGAGCCCGCTGCTTGCCGTGCTCGGCATTACGAGTGCCTATCTGAGCTGCCAGTTCAGCAATTGGATGGGCATCGCCGCATTTGCCGCAACCGATTCTCAGATCGCGTACTATCTGGCGCGCATCGCGACCACACTCGCCGTCTTTGCCGTCCTGATGCATTGGGCCGGCGACATCGGTCCGCGCTTGGCGATTAAAAGCACCACCGAGCTGGACATCCTTTTAATCCTGCCGCTCGTCTATTACGTCTTTGACTATGCCACCAACGTCTACACCACGCTGTTCCACTCGGGCTCGGTGGTGACGGTTGAGTTTTTGGCATTTGCGCTCTGTGCCTTCTATCTTATGTTTCTTGCCGTTTACCTGCGCGAATACGAAGAAAAGGAAACCGCCGAGCGAGAGCGCTGGATGCTCGAAACCCGCGACAGCGCCGCCATCAAAGAGCTCGAGGCTTGGCGTCAATCTGGGCGCGAGCTGTCGATTCTTCGCCACGATATGCGCCACTTCCTACGCGGCCTGGCCGCTTTAATTGAGGAGGGCCACACCGACGAGGCGCTCAAACGCATCGATGAACTCTGCGAAGCCGGCGATCGCACCGCCGTACGCCGCTTCTGCGCCAACGAGACCGTAAACATCGCGCTTTCGTCATTTAACTCGGATATCAATAGAAACGGCATTACCGCCAACCTGCGCGCCGCCGTACCCCAGAGCGTGCATGTGGCCGATGTCGACCTGTTCAGCGTGCTTTCGAATGCCCTGGAAAACGCCATTGCCGCGGCGAGCACCGCCCCCGAGGGCAAGCGCTTTGTCGATCTTGATCTGCGGTTTGAGGACGGGCAGCTGCTGCTTTCGGTTTCCAACACATTTGGACGGGCGCCGCACATGGTCGACGGCATGCCCGTGGCTCAGCACGCCGGTCACGGCTTTGGCACCAAGAGCATTAAGCTCGCCGTGGAGCGCATGAACGGCAACTGCCAGTTCCGCATTAACGGCGATCGGTTTGAGCTGCGCGTTGTGATGTAAGGGCGCGGACGCGACGGATTTGCGTTCCGCGGGCGCGGCTCGCCCGCTCGGGGTCTTTTGTCGATGCGGGCTCGCTACAGCGGAGCGGCTGCCGGGGTCAGCTGCTTGATGTATGCCCACATGCGCTGCTTGGCGGCTTTGTCAGTGAGCGCCGCCTCAAAACCGTCGAGCGCGAGCACGCGGCGACCCTGCACATGGGCGACCAAGCCGGGCTTGAGCATGGCGGTGTCGAAGTCATCGATCGCCACGAGCATATCGGCGTAGGTCTCGCGCATGGCGTCAGCCGCGTTGTTGTCGAGCAGTAGCACCGCCTCGGGGTCCAAAGCCTCAAGCGCCTCACGGAACAGCTCGCACGGCAGAGTCTCGCCCACCGCGACCGCTCCGTCACCCACGCCGGCGACGCTTGCCAGCACGCAAAAATCCTCGGGCGCGTAGCCGATGGCCCCAAGCGCCTTGCGCAACGCCGCGCCATCCGGGCCGGCGGCAAGCTCGCCACCCGAACGCTCGGCCTCGTCCAAATCGCCTTTGACCAGCACGATCGGCGAGCACGCGTTGCCCGCGATACGCACGCCACGACCCACGAGCGATGCGAGCTCCTGCTCGGTCGCCTGGGCGATGGCTTCTTTTTTCTGGCTTTGTGACGTGGACATGCGCTCTCCAATCGTTTGCGTGCCCACCATTATATAAAAGAGCCGCCCGCGAGTGGTTGCTTTGCGGGCGGCTGGGTATAAGCACGGTCGTACTGAGTTTTACGCGGCCGAGCCGCGTCGCATTATGGAGGTCACCATGGCTGACATTAATCAGATTACCCCCGAGAACTTCGATTCCGTCGTTAACGACAGCCTGCCCGTGCTGGTCGATTTTTGGGCACCGTGGTGCGGTCCCTGCCGCTCCCTCTCGCCCATCGTTGACGAGGTTGCCGATGAGCTGGCGGGCAAGCTTGCCGTTGCCAAATGCAACGTCGACGACAACCAGGATCTGGCCATGAAGTATGGCGTCATGAGCATCCCCACGCTGATTGTGTTTAAGAACGGCGAGGAGATTGACCGCTCGGTTGGCGCTCTGCCCAAGACGAGGCTGCAGGCGCTGCTGGAGAAGCATCTGTAATACGCTTGTTACTTGCCCGCCGTCTATGAGCGCTTTTGCACCGCTCGCCGGACTTCTGGATGCACCGAGTGCAACCACGGATAGTATGGTAGTCACAAACAGCCCCCAGTGAACGGGTGCGGGTCGCACAGACTCGCACCCGTTTTCTTATGCAGCTGCGCACAGAGCGGGCGTAGTAAAATCTGAACCACTGAACTACCCCATACAAAAGGAGATTTTCCATGCATGATGTTGGAATGAACATGAGCCAGCTTGCCATGAGCGTCAAACAGGTCGACGACACCATCGAGCTCGCTCATGAGTGGAGCCATCAGCTGCTGCATGCGACCGAGAATTTTGACATGGAGCGCATCGGAGCCAAGCTCGAGGCTGCCATGGCCGCGCTGCACGAGGCCCATGCCGCACTCGAGGGCTACGAGGAGGCCATCGAGGCCGACCACAACTCCGTCGGCTCCGTGAAGCTGGTGTAAGGTGGCCGAACACGAGCACAGCTGCGGGTACGAGCACGAGCATCCGCACGGGGCGGACGGTGACGCGGGCTGCCACTGTAGTGGCTCCGGCTCCGAGCTGGTCCGCTTTTCGGTTACCGCACCGGACGACCTGCTGCGCCGTTTTGACGAACAGATCGCGCGCCGCGGCGACGTGGCCAACCGCTCCGAGGCCGTGCGCGACCTGATTCGCGCCTCTATCGCCAAGGAGCAGATGCGCACGCCCGATGAGCACGTTATCGGGTCGCTCACCATGATCTACGACCACCATACCGGCGACCTGACGCGCCGTCTGGACGAAGTGCAGCACGACTACACCGACGAGATCGTATCGACCATGCACGTGCATCTGGATCACCACAACTGCTTGGAGATTCTGGCGCTCAAGGGTCGCGGCGAGCGCGTCTACGAACTAGCCGACCGCCTGCTGGGCCTGCGCGGCGTTAAGCACGGCGAGCTCACCTGCGCCGCCACCAAGCAAAGCCTGGGGCTATAGCGGGATTTCCCGCAGCGCACCTGCCAAAAAGGGACAGGTTTGTTTTGGCAGGTTTAGCGTTTTACCTACCAAAATAAACCTGTCCCTTTTTGGTCGGTTTTGATGAGGGGTGTCGCATGCGGCATGTGCATATTCATGTGACGGGCATTGTGCAGGGCGTTGGCATGCGACCGTTTGTGTATCGCAAGGCCATGGCGCATGACATTTGCGGCTGGGTGCTCAATGCGGGCGACGGCGTGCACATCGAGGCGCATGCTCCGGCCGATGCGCTCGATGCTTTTGTTGCCGCGCTTTCTGAGCATGCGCCTGCGGCAGCCCGCGTAGAGCACGTCGAGACTATGGACCTGGCAGCCAACGGTTGGGATGCCGCCAATGAACAGGGTTTTCGCATCGTGGCGTCGCAGGACCAGACCGCGCACACGACGCTCGTCTCGCCCGATATCGCCACCTGCGACGATTGTCTGCGCGAGTTGTTCGATCCCGCCGACCGACGCTATCACTACCCCTTTATCAACTGCACCAACTGCGGCCCACGCTTTACCATCATCCGATCGCTGCCTTATGACCGAGCGGCCACATCGATGGACCGTTTCCCCATGTGTCCCAAGTGTGCCGCGGAGTATGCCGACCCACTCGACCGGCGTTTTCACGCGCAACCCGATGCCTGCTTTGATTGCGGGCCGCATATTACGTGGCGCGAGGCTGTAAACAGCGATGCGTGCGGGAATTCGTCCGCGACACCGGCCGTCGGCACCACACGCGAGGCCAGCGACGCTATCATCGAGCGCTGCGTTGAGCTGCTGGCCAGCGGTGGCATCGTCGCCATCAAGGGCCTGGGCGGATTCCATCTATCCTGTGACGCTGCCAACGAGCAGGCGGTGGCCGAGCTGCGCCGTCGCAAGCGTCGCAGCAATAAGCCGCTTGCCGTCATGGTGCGCAGTCTTGCCGATGCCGGGCGCCTGTGCCATATCGACGATGCTGAACGCGATCTGCTCGCCGGCAGTATCCGCCCCATCGTGCTGCTGCGCCGGCGGGCTGTTTGCGGGAACGACGGCGATTCTTCCGACGCCCTCGTACTCGCACCGTCCGTCGCGCGCGACCTGCCCGAGCTTGGCGTTATGCTCCCCTACACCCCGCTTCAGCATCTGTTGCTTGCCGCGGCAGAAGCCCGCGGTATGTACGCGCTCGTCATGACCAGCGGAAACCTGAGCGAAGAACCCATCGAGACCGACGACGACCTTGCCTGGGAACACCTCGTTGCCGCCGGCATCGCCGACGCGTTGCTCGGTAACGACCGCGCGATCCTCTCGCGCTACGACGACTCCGTGGTACGCGTGGTCGACGGCATCGTTATGCCCGTTCGCCGCGCTCGCGGATATGCACCCCAGCCGCTGCCGTTGCCGGCGCTCGAGGGCGCTCCGTCCTGTGTGCTCGCTTGCGGGCCACAACAAAAGGCCACGATTGCGCTCACGCGTGAAGGGACGAACGGCGAGGCAACCTGTTTTGTGTCGCAGCATATCGGCGATGTTGAAAACGGCGGGACCTTCGATGCCTGGAACGCCGCGCGCACGCGCCTGGAAGATCTCTTTGACTTGGCGCCCGCCGCCTTGGCCTGCGATTTACACCCCAGCTATCTATCGGGCCAGTGGGCGCGCGAGCAGGCGCGAAAATGCAATCTGCCGCTCGTCGAGGTGCAGCACCATCATGCGCATATCGCGAGCGTAATGGCCGAGGCCATCGCCGCGGGCCAGCTTACAACCGACGCGCGCGTCCTTGGCATCGCCTTTGACGGCACCGGCGCCGGCACCGATGGGACCATTTGGGGCGGCGAGTTTCTTGTCGCCGGCCTTGGCGGCTTTGAGCGCGCCGCGCATTTGCGCACCTGGGCGCTCCCCGGCGGGGCGGCCTCCGTGCGCGACGCCCGCCGCAACGCCTTTGCCCTGCTCAGTGAGCTCGGCCTGCTCGAGCACCCAGGTACCGCTCGGCTTTTGAACAGCCTTGACGAGCAAACGCGCAGCATAACGGCAACGATGATCGAGCGCGGCATCAACAGTCCGCGCACCAGCAGCATGGGTCGTCTGTTTGATGCCGCAGCCGCGATTTTGGGCATTTGCGGCCAGGCAACCTACGAGGGCGAACCCGCCATCGAGCTCGAAGCCGCCGCCTGGCGCGCACTCGACAGCGAAATCGCCCATTTTTCCGACGATAACGCCGGCTATTTCGCATCTGGCCCATCGTGGTTGGACGGCTCCTATGTTCTGGACCAGAAAGCACTCTTTGTGGCACTTTTGGAGGGAATTGAAGCCGGAGCGCCCGCCGACAGGCTCGCGCTCGACTTCCATGTCGCCGTCGCGCGCTCCTCGGCGCGCATCGCCAGCGATATCTGCGTGCGCGAGGGCATCGACACCGTCGCGCTCTCGGGCGGCGTGTTCATGAACCGACTTCTGCTTCAGCTCCTCACCCGCGAGCTCAAAAGCGCGGGCCTTGCTATCTTGGTCCCCCACACCGTACCCGTCAATGACGGCTGCATCGCCTACGGTCAGGCGGCGGTCGCAAGCGCTCGTCTTGCGCAGATTGCATCACAGTAGCTCGCCCTCGCACCCCACCGCGCCCAGCCGTCTCACAGGCGTAACGCGTTTGCCCGCGAACCCCGCGAGCGCTACCATCAACTGATGGATTATTGAGCGCCTATCCAGCGCAAAGCGTCTAAAAGGGGAACATTATGTGCCTTGCCGTTCCCGGTAAAGTAGTCAAACGCAACGATGGCCTCAAGGCCACCGTCGACATGATGGGCATCGAGCGCCCTGTTTCGCTGAGACTCGTGCCGACGGCGCAGGTAGGCGACTATGTTCTCGTGCACGCCGGCTTTGGCATCCAGATTGTCAACGAGCAGGAAGCGCAGGAAACGCTCGAGCTTGTTAATGCCATGTCCGAGCTGGTCGAAGAAGACCAGCTTGCCACCAACCCGGCCGAGGCATACTAGTGGCGGCCGAGCAGCCGGCGCGCCCCGGTATCGACTTCTCGGCATTCCGCGATCCCAAGCTGGCTCGCGAGCTCATCGAGCGCATTCATGAGCTTGCCGGCGGCCGCGCCATCAACCTTATGGAAGTCTGCGGCACGCATACCGTGAGTATCGGGCGCTATGGCTTTCGCTCCATTATGCCGGCCGGGCTCAAACTGCTGAGCGGTCCGGGTTGCCCCGTCTGCGTTACCGCCAACCGCGACATCGACCACGCAATCGCGCTCGCCAACATAGACGGCGCCATCATCACCACCTTTGGCGACATGATGCGCGTGCCCGGATCATCCACCTCGCTCGCTGCGCAAAAAGCGGCAGGGCGTGACATTCGCATCGTCTACTCCCCGCTCGACGCGCTCGACATTGCCGAGCAAAACCCCGATCGCCCGGTCATTTTTATGGGCGTGGGCTTTGAGACCACAACGCCCACCATCGCCGCCGCCATCTTGGAGGCCGAAGCGCGCGGGCTTTTGAACTTCTCGGTCTATTGCGCCCACAAGACCACGCCGCCGGCGCTGCGCGCCATCGCCAACGATCCCGAGACCGCCATCGACGGCTTTATCCTGCCGGGACACGTCGCCACCATCACGGGCTTGACGCCCTTTAGCTTTTTGGTCGATGAGTTCGATACCCCGGGCGTGGTCACAGGATTTGAACCGGTCGATATCCTGCAGGGTATCTGCATGCTGGTCCAGATGGTTGTCGAGGACAGGCCCGCGATCGACAACGCCTACCGCCGTGGCGTTAACGCAGACGGCAACCCCGTGGCGCGCCAGCTGGTCGAGCAGGTGTTTGAGCCATGCGACACCACGTGGCGCGGACTGGGGCCGATTGCCAACTCGGGCCTTTCCATCCGCCCCGAGTTCTCGCGCTTTGATGCCCGCACTCGCTTTGACGTGCCCGTTGAGGCGACGGTCGAGCCGCGTGGGTGCCGCTGCGGCGACGTGCTGCGCGGGGCCATTACGCCGAGCAGTTGTCCGCTCTTTGGCCGCACCTGCACGCCCGAGCACCCCGTCGGCCCGTGCATGGTGAGCTCCGAGGGCAGCTGCGCGGCGTACTACCGCTACCGCGACTAGTCCGGACGCACCCGCACACCGGCATCACCCACGATTGGAGTTTTCGATATGTCCCGTACTGCCACCGATAGCACCGTCCTGTTGGGCCACGGCTCTGGCGGTCAGATGATGAAACGCATCATCGATGAGGTCTTTTTGGATGCCTTTGGGTCGCCCGAGTTGCTCGAGGGCAACGATGCCGGCGTCGCCGCGCTGCCCACGAGCGGGCGCATTGCCATGTCGACCGACAGCTTTGTAGTCTCGCCGCAGTTCTTCCCCGGTGGCAACATCGGCCGTCTCGCCGTGTGCGGAACCGTCAACGACGTCGCGACCTCGGGCGCCAACGTGCGCTACCTATCGTGCGGCTTTATCCTCGAAGAGGGCTATCCCATGGACAAGCTCCGCCAGATTGTGCAGACGATGGCCGAAACGGCGCATGAGGCGGGCGTGTCCATAATCACGGGCGACACCAAGGTGGTCGAGCGCGGCGGGGCCGACGGCGTCTACATCAATACCGCCGGCGTGGGCGAGGTTCCCACGGGCGTGGCGCTCAGCGGCGCCAACTGCCGCCCCGGCGATGTCATCCTGGTCTCGGGTACGCTGGGCGACCACGGCATCGCCATCATGAGCCAACGCGAGGGCCTGGCGTTTTCGAGCACGATCGAAAGCGATGCCGCGCCGCTCAACCACCTGATTGCCGACGTTCTGGCCGCAGCGCCCGGCACGCGTTGCTTTCGCGACCCCACGCGCGGTGGCCTAGCGTCCACACTCAACGAGTTTGCCCAGGCCAGCGGCGTTGCCATGGAGATCGACGAGGACGATGTGCCCGTGCGCCCCGACGTTCAGGCAGCCTGCGAAATGCTCGGCTACGATGTGCTGCAGGTGGCAAACGAGGGCAAGATGGTTGCCGTCGTGCCGGCCAAGCAAGCCGATGCCGCGCTGAGCGCCATGCGCGCCGCCCGCTACGGCGAGAATGCCGCCATCATCGGTCGCGTGCTGCCACTTGCCGAGGGCGCTCGACCCGCCGTGCGCGTACGCACCGGCTGGGGATCGACCCGCATCCTCGACATGCTCGTAGGAGAGCAGCTGCCGAGAATTTGCTAGCGACAAAGGCTCAGGGCTATTAAAGATATTCAGATTCCAAACATGCCCGGCACGCATGCCCAGTATCATGGGGTGCGTTTTACAACTCAAGCGGCAGGAGCACCCATGGCAGCAGCTTTTTCCCATGTGATCTTTGACCTGGACGGCACCATCCTCAACACACTCGAGGACCTGGCGGCCGCCGGCAACCATACCTGCGAGATGCACGGCTGGCCCACGTTTGCCGTAGACGAGTACCGCTACAAGGTGGGAAACGGCATGCTCAAGCTGGTTGAGCGCTTTATGCCCGCCGAGTATGCGGGCGACGGCCGCATGTTTGAGCAGACGCTTGCCGAGTTTAGGGCTTACTACGGCGAGCACAAGGAGGACCACACCGCCCCCTATGCCGGCACGATCGAGATGCTCGACCGCCTGCGCGCCGCGGGTGTGCAGCTTGCCGTGCTCACTAACAAGGACCACGTCTCGGCGGCTCCGCTTATCGAGAAGTATTTTGGTTCCGAGCGCTTTGCGCTGGTGCAGGGCCGCGTCGATGCGTTTCCGCCCAAGCCCGAGGCGCCTGTTACGCTGCATGTGATGGAAGAGCTAGGCGCCGATCCGTCGACCACGCTCTATGTGGGCGATTCCAATGTCGATATCCTGACCGGTCACAATGCCGGCCTCAAGAGCGCGGGCGTCAGCTGGGGCTTCCGCGGCCGCGCAGAGCTGGAGGCCGCCGGCGCCGACTACGTGGTGGATAGCCAGGCAGAGCTCGCGGCGCTGGTGCTGGGCGAGTAACGAGCGACACTGCTTAACGCAGCTGCGACAATTCTTCCGCGCGGAAAGCGCATCCCGTTTTGGAGCTCCGGAATGGGATGCGCTTTCCGTTTGAGACGCATCAGGGAAACCGCATCCCGTTTCAGAGCAATATTCCGGGTCGCAGTTTCCGCAACCCACCCCATCCGGAAAATGCGACCCACTATTCGGCCAAAAACCGGGTCGCGGTTTCCCAAGCACTCGATGCAACGCTAGCACAAGGAATGTCCCCAACTGCCGGCAGAAAAGGAACGTCCCCAGCTGCCGCCTGGTCATTTAAGAACGTCCCCAACGACTACCCCAACAATGGCAACACCGCAGGTAGAGGACTGACAGCGAGCGGGCACCAGAGCGAACAAATTG
>DBEXKF010000271.1:0-2912 GCA_048175045.1 Collinsella sp. | reverse complement strand
TACAGCGTGCTTCGCGACGCTCTGGGCGTGGTGCCCAGCATGCTGTGCACGCTCAATATCCCTGGCGTGACCTTTGCCATCTATAACTCGCCCATGTTGCTGTCCATCGGCTTTTTGGTGGGTTTCGCCCCCGTCGCCTTCTGGTTTGCCGGCGCGCTGCTGGGCAACTTTGGCATCATCGTCGGCGGCACCGCTGCCGGTCTGTTCGATGTTGTGACCGCGCAGGGCATCGTCAAGTCCCTGGGTATGGGTCTTATGATGGGCTTTGGCGTCGCCGTCGTCCTTAAGGACATTTTGCCGCAGGTCACCGGCATCGTCCGCGGACTTACCGCCGACAGCTCCACTGACACCGACGAGCAGTCGCTCATCTCGGGCTCCCTTAAGCTCGATGCCGGCATCATCGGCCTGGGCACCGCAGCCATCGCCGTGATCGTTGCCATCGCGCTCGACCTTGGCCCTGTCCCGGCCGTCATCGTCACGCTGTTCACCTTTGTCACTACCATCATGAGCGCTCAGAGCTGCGGTCAGACGGGTATCGACCCCATGGAAATCTTTGGCCTCATCGTCATGCTCATCGTTGCCGCCTTCGCGCAGCTCGCCCAGGTCAAGCTGTTCTTTATCGCTGGCATCGTGGCCGTGGCGTGCGGCCTTGCGGGCGACGTCATGAACGACTTTAAGGCCGGTGCCGTGCTGGGCACCAACCCGCGAGCACAGTGGGTCGGCCAGGCCATCGGCGGCATCGTGGGCGCCCTGGTCGCCGCCGCCGTCATGGTCGCGCTCGTCACTGCCTATGGTCCGGACGCCTTTGGTCCCGACAAGAGCTTTGTTGCCGCGCAGGCAAGCGTTGTCGCCACCATGGTCTCGGGCATCCCGAGCGTGCCGTGGTTCGCTGGCGGTTTTATCGCCGGCATCGTCATGTACTGGCTCGGGATTCCGGCCATGATGATCGGTCTGGGCGTGTACCTGCCGTTCTACATGTCGCTCACGGCCTTCTTGGGCTCCTGCGTTAAGCTCGCCTACGACAAGTGGGCAGCCCACCGCGACGCCGCCGCCGGCCTTTCGGACAAGGAGAGAGCCGCCAAGGACGCCGCCTTCCAGGAGCAGGGCCTGGTCGTTGCCAGCGGCCTGCTGGGCGGCGAGTCCGTCGTTGGCGTTATCCTGGCGTTTATCTCTGTTGGCCTGAGCCTGCTGGGCTAAACCCAACAACACCGCACCCGTGCTGAGGGCGGGTTCGGAGATCATCCGGCCCCGCGCTTTTTTGTATCTGTCGAAACCCTCAGCAGTACTTGCATGTGGCCTGTCTTCCTTTGCCTACTCGCCTATGTTCCACGTCAAGATGACCGCCCCGCCCGTCACGGTGTAGAGTACATGCTGCGAACGCACCCGCGTTCCTGCGGCAATACGAGGTGGACATGGAACTCGATAAACAACAGCTCAAGCGACTGCGCGAGCGCCATCATCGGCGCCATGGCATCCGCCCCGCCCACAGCGAGGCGGCTGAGCAGGCAAGCCGCTTTCTAAAGCAGGCATTCAACATTCGCGAGGGACGCGCGCCCTATCACGTGATTCGCAAGCGCTTTGTAAACGGGGCACGGCTGACCGGCTCTCACCTATGCATCCTCATCATCGCCATGCTCATCGCGAGCATCGGCCTCGATATCGACTCGGACATTGCCATCGTGGGCGCCATGCTCATCTGCCCGCTCATGGGCTCGGTCCTTGCCATGGCATATGGCATCGCCACGCTCGACCGCGAGATTGCCGTCGAGGCCGTCGCCGGCCTCGCGCTGCAGATGGTCTTTTGTCTGATCACGTCCACACTGTATTTTAAGCTCTCGCCCCTTGGCACCACCACGGCCGCCATCATCGATAACTCGACGCCCACCGTGTGGGACCTTGCCGTCGCGCTCGCGGGCGGCTTTGCGGGCGGGCTGGGCAACTCGCGCGACCAGGAGCCTTCGACGCTCATTGCCGGCGTAGCCGTGGCGACTGCGCTCATGCCGCCCCTGTGCGCGGCGGGTTACGGCATCGCCATCGCAAGTGGGTCGCTGTTTCTCTCGGCGCTCTACGAGTTTGGCATCAACGTGGTCTTTATCGCACTAGCTGCCGAAGCCGTGCTACTTCTTTTGCGCGTGCCGCTCAAGCGTGACCTCAACGGCGACGGCATTGTTACCGCCGAGGAAAATGCCGAGGTCGATGAGCTGTCACACAAGGTGCGCCGCCGCATTATCTTGGGTACGGTGATCTTTGCCATCCCCTGCATCGTTATGACCGCGGGGTCCATTGGCTCGGCGCAGGCCGGCGTGCAGGACGGCTACGGCGTCACCGAGACCACGCGCGAGCTTGCGGCGGTGCTGCCAGGCTTTAAGGACTACACCGTCGCCGTCGAGACCTCGGCTACCGAAGGCGACGAGGAGGGCATCGTCGAGCGCGAGATTATCGCCCATGTGACGACAGGCGAGACGCTTGGGGCACACGACCGCCACGTCGCTCGCAAGCTCATCGACCTCAATGTTCCCGAGCTCGATCGCGTGGAGTTCGATGTGAAGTGATGCCGGCGCGGGACGAATGCTCGCGCGGACGCAAGTTACGACGAGGCGCAGACGCGATACGGACACGAGCAAATAGCGGGGTGCAGTTCACACCCGCACCCCGCTCGCTGTTTTATTGCCGTGAATCAACTGTCCAGATCGACATCGCCAGACTCCACCGTAAACGCAGGTTTGGTGCTCACCAGATAAAATCGGGTCACTTCGCTATCTCTAAATAGATAGAGCTGGCCCTGCTCGCGTCGGCGTGACATATACGCGACGTGGACCGTACCGAATTCTTCGCCGTTTTCCTTCTTTAATATCAGGATGTTGGGGTCATCCGTACGCTTAAACCGCCCGTCAACGCTGCTTCCGTATTTG
>DBEXKF010000270.1:0-2422 GCA_048175045.1 Collinsella sp. | reverse complement strand
CCTTGCACACCTTGGTAACGATCTTCTGGTGCGCCTTTTCGACCTCTTCGCTGGTAAGCGTGTGGTCGTCGGAGCGATACGTAAGCGCAAAGGCCATGGACTTCTTGCCCGCTCCGACGCGGATGGGATCGCGGTAGACGTCGAACAGACGCACGCCCTCGAGAAGCTTGCCTCCGGCGCTGGTAATACGGCGCTCAAGATCCTCGCAGGTCACAGTGTTGTCGACTACGATAGCCAGATCGTGCTCAACGGCCGGGTACTGCGAGAACTCACGGTAGTTCTCCTGGTTGTGGGCGCCCTTGATCAGCTTGTCCAGGTCGAGCTCAAAGGCAACGACAACCTCGTCAATGCCCATAGCCTCGCGCGCCTCGGGGTGAATCTCGCCAACCCAGCCCAGCACGGTACCGCCGGACAGAACCTCGGCGGCGCGACCCGGCTGCAAGAAGGCATAGCCCTCGCCCTCGACGGGACGGAAGCGAACCTTCTCGATGCGCAGCTGAGCAAGCAGCTCCTCGACAATGCCCTTGCCAAAGAAGAAGCGCAGCTTGCGGTACTTCATGTTCCAGGACCGCTCGCTCCACTGGCCCGAGAGCACACCCGCCACGGACTTGGTCTCCTTGGGCAGGCTGGCGTTCTCGCGACCGTGGAACAGGCTGCCGACCTCGTACAGGTGCACGTTGGGCGTACCGTGCGCCTCGTTGTAGGCCACGGACTGCAGCAGGCCCGGCAGCAGCGAACGACGCATCTCGGTCTGCTCGGCGACCAGCGGGTTCATGAGAACCACGGGGCAGCCGCGGCCCTCGGTGGACATGCCAATCTTCTCCAGGTCGCCCGGGGCGGCAAAGCCAAAGGTCGTGGTCTCGTTGAGGCCACAGGCGCGCAGGATCTCGCCAACCTTGCGGGTAAGCTTCTGCTCGCGCGTCAGACCGCCGATGTGGTTCTTGGCAGCCGGAATGGTCGCCGTGACGCGACCCATGCCCCACAGGCGCAGAACCTCCTCGATCAGGTCGATCTCACGCGGCAGGTCGGGACGGAAGCTCGGCGGCGTGACCATAAAGTCCTCGCCGTCGCGCTCGACGGTGCAGCCCAGGCGGGTGAGCGAGCGCTCGATAAAGTCGGGCTCGATGTCGGCACCGCAGATGGCGTGCACGCGGGCCAGGCGCAGCTTAATGCTGTCGATGGTCTTGGGCGCGGGGAAAACGTCGACATAGCCGGGAGCAACCTCGCCGCCGGCGATCTCCTCGATCAGCGCGCAGGTAACGTTGGCGACATCCACGCAGCCGGTCTCGTCGACCTGGCGCTCAAAGCGAATGGAGGCGTCGGAGATCAGCGAAAGGTCGCGGCTGGTGTGCGAGGTGCGGCCGGCATTGAAGCAGGCGCTCTCGACCATCACGTCAACGGTATCGTCCTCGATCTCGGAATCCATGCCACCCATAACGCCGGCCAACGCCACGGGGCGCTCGCCGTCGGTGATGAGGCCCATGCCGGCGTCAAGCGTGCGCTCCTCGCCGTCGAGCGTCGTGAACTTCTCGTCCTGCTGGGCGGCGCGAACCACCACACGACGGTGGCCATCGCGCTCGGCAAAGGTGTCCAGGTCAAAGGCGTGCAGCGGCTGACCGGTGAGCATCATCACATAGTTGGTGATGTCGACGATGTTGTTGTGCGGGCGCACGCCCAAGGCGTTAAGGCGCTTGACCATCCAGTCGGGCGACGGGCCGACCTTGACGTTGCGCACGATGCGGGCAACGTAGCGGTCGCACAGGCCCTCGTCGGCAATCTCGACCGAAAGCTCGTCGTCGGTCGCGCGGCCGGTCTCGGCCTTGATGGCGGGCAGCTCAACGTGGAAATCGCGGTCGAAGATGGCGCCGGTCTCGCGGGCCATGCCGATCATGGACAGGCAATCGGGACGGTTGGGCGTGATCTCGCAGTCGAGCACGGTGTCGCTCGAGCCCACGTACTCGGCAAACGGCATGCCGCAGGGCGTATCCTCGGGCAGGATCATGATGCCGGAGTGGTCGCCGCCCAAGCCGAGCTCGCGCGCGGAGCAGTTCATGCCCATGGACACGACGCCGCGAAGCTTGCTCTTCTTGATCTTGACGTCGCCGGGCAGGACAGCGCCGATCATGGCCGTGACGATGTGGTCACCGGCCTCGAAGTTCTGCGCGCCGCAGACGATCTGCAGCGGAGCGGGGTTGCCGTCGGCGTCGAGGTTCTTGTCACCCACGTCGACCGAGCACACATACATGTGGTCGCTATCGGGGTGCGGGGTCTTGGTGAGCACCTGGGCGGTCACCACGTGGTCGAAGGACTCGCCCACGGTGTCGATCGCCTCGACCTCGGTGCCGGTACGGATATATTCGTCCGAAAGGGTCTTGGGATCCTCCGGAATATCGATCATGGTCTTGAGCCAGTCGTAAGAAAC
>DBEXKF010000269.1:0-4427 GCA_048175045.1 Collinsella sp. | reverse complement strand
GGAAACCACCACGGCGTCAGCGGGAATCTGGTCGCCGCGCGCCAGGCGGATGATGTCGTCGAGCACGATCTGGTCCAAGTCGAGCTCCACCTCGGCACCGTCGCGCACCGCGATGGCCTTCTTAGAGGTCAGCAGCGTGAGCTTATCGACCATCTTCTTGGACCGCATGGATTGAATGACGCCAATAGCGGTATTGAGGAACACCACAAACAGGAACGTCAGGTTCTTAAACGAACCGGTCAAAATGACCAGGAACGCCAAGATCACGTTGATCAAATTGAACAGCGTGCAGAGGTTCTCGATGATGAGCTCTTTGACCGACTTGGTCTTGAGCTCCATGTTGCGGTTGATCTTACCGGCGGCGATGCGCTCCTCGACCTCGGCGGTTGAGAGTCCGCGCTCGATATCCGTTGCTGCCATACCACGTCCCATCACGTCGCGTCGGTATAAGAAAACCGCCCGGACCATGCGAGGTTCGGACGGTCTTACGTTCGATGGTGCCCCATGTTGGATTCGAACCAACGGCCTTCTGCTCCGGAGGCAGACGCTCTAATCCCCTGAGCTAATAGGGCCAACGTTTGGCATTATACCCAAGTGCACCACGGGCTATCAAAATAAAAGAAAAAGCTTTGCAATTACGTGGGAGACGCGGCGCAACGGCCCGCTTTAGAAGGCAAAAGCGAGTCAGATAGTATAAACTCTCATGCACCATATATACACGGCTCGCGATGCGGGCCGTTTTTGCAAGGATTATCCATCGAGGTGAGAGGCACACCATGATTGCAATTTTAAAGCAGAGCGCCAGCGACGAGGCCGTCGGCCATATCGTCAGCTGGATTGAGAAAAAGGGCCTGAAGACCGATGTCTCGCGCGGCGAGAACGAGACGATCATCGGCCTGGTGGGCGATACGACCAAGATCGACCCGTTCCTGCTCGAGTCCATGGATGTCGTCGAGCGTGTGCAGCGCGTCTCCGAGCCGTTCAAGCGCGCCAACCGCAAGTTCCACCCCGAGGACTCCGTCATCGACTGCGGCCACGGCGTCAAGATCGGCGGCGACCAGTTCCAGGTCATCGCCGGTCCCTGCTCCGTCGAGGGCGAGAACCTCATCCGCATCGCACGTCGCGTAAAGGCCGCCGGCGCCACGATGCTGCGCGGCGGTGCCTACAAGCCCCGCACCTCCCCCTACGCCTACCAGGGCATGGGCCCTGCCGGCCTCGACCTGCTGTGCGAGGCGTCTGCCGAGCTCGACATGCCGATCGTCACCGAGATCATGGACCCACGCGACGTGCAGGTCTTCCTGGACAAGAAGATCGACGTCATGCAGATCGGCGCCCGCAACGCCCAGAACTTCCCTCTGCTCAAAGAGGTCGGCAAGACCAAGACTCCGGTCTTGCTTAAGCGCGGCATGTCCGGCACGATCGATGAGCTGCTCATGGCCGCCGAGTACATCATGAGCGAGGGCAACGACAACGTCATCCTGTGCGAGCGCGGCATCCGCACCTTCGAGACCCGCACCCGCAATACCTTCGACCTCAACGCCGTGCCGGTGCTGCACCACCTGTCGCACCTGCCCGTCGTCGCCGACCCCAGCCACGCCACCGGCTACACCCGCTACGTTGAGCCCATGGCGCTCGCCGCGACCGCCTGTGGTGCCAACGGCCTGGAGATCGAGGTCCACGACGAGCCGAGCCGCGCCTGGTCCGACGGCGCCCAGGCCCTCACCCCCGATCAGTTCGACGACACCATGCGCCGCATCCGAGCCATCCGCGAGGTTGTCTGCCAAGAGACCATGGAGTAGCCCATGGGTACGGCGAGAAACGCGCGCGTTAACCAGGGCGGCCCCAAGTGTGCCGGCATCGTCGGCCTTGGCCTCATCGGCGGCAGTTTTGCCCGCGGCTATGCGCAGGCGGGCGTCCGAGTGCTGGCCTGGGACCCCGATGACGATGTCATGACGGCTGCCAGCATGGGCACTGTCGCCGGAGAGCTCAACGACAAGACACTCGGCGAATGCGACATCATCGTCCTTGCCTGCTATCCCGAGGCATGCATCGAGTGGCTCGAGGCGCACGCCCAGGCGCTCGCCGACGCCACCGACACCGAGGCCATCATGGGCCCCGTGGTGATCGACACGGTGGGCGTCAAGGGCATCGTGTGCGAGCGCGCCTTTGAGCTTGCCCGCGAGCACGGCTTTTACTTTGTGGGCGCGCACCCCATGGCGGGCACGCAGTACTCGGGCTATGCGCACTCCCGCGCCGACCTGTTCCAGGGCGCGCCACTCGTGCTCGTGCCGCCCGCGGTGGACGATGCGCTCAAACTGGAGCTTTTGGGCCAGGTGCGCGAGATGGTGCGCCCCTTGGGCTTTGGCAAGTTCAGCGTGACCAGCGCCGCCGAGCACGACCGCGTCATCGCCTTCACGAGCCAGCTCGCACACGTCGTCTCAAACGCCTACGTCAAAAGCCCGACCGCCCAGGTTCACCACGGGTTTTCGGCCGGTAGCTACCGCGACCTTACCCGCGTGGCGCACCTCAACCCCCAGATGTGGTCCGAGCTCATGATCGACGACGCCGACGCGCTCGCCTTCGAGATTGACCATCTGATCGAGGCACTCGGAGCCTACAGCCGAGCGCTCAAAGACCACGACCAGCGCTATCTGGAGAACCTCCTTGCCGAGGGCGACCGTATCAAGCGCGCGCTCGACGACGAGGCCTCCCACTAAACCACCTATCACGCCAGGTCGAAAGGACCGAAGCTTATGGCGATTACCATCGATATCGACACTGCACGCCCCTACCAGGTGCATGTTGGCACGTTTTTGCTGGAGCAGGCGGGACCGCTCGTGCGCGCCACTGCTGGCGGCACCAAGGCCGTCATCGTGACGGACACCAACGTGGGCCCGCTCTACCAGATGCCCGTTAAGCAGAGCCTGGAGGCGTCAGGCTACGAGGTGAGCATCTGCACCTTCGAGGCCGGCGAGGCCCATAAGCGCGCCGAAACCTATGTTGCCATTTTGGAGTTTGTGGCCGAGCACGAGCTTTCGCGCTCCGACGTGATCGTGGCACTCGGCGGCGGCGTCGTGGGCGACGTGGCGGGCTTTGTGGCCGCTACCTACATGCGCGGCTGCAAGTTTGTGCAGATCCCGACGAGCCTGCTCGCCATGGTGGATTCGTCGGTGGGCGGCAA
Source organism: Collinsella sp. (assembly GCA_048175045.1). Taxonomy (GTDB): domain Bacteria; phylum Actinomycetota; class Coriobacteriia; order Coriobacteriales; family Coriobacteriaceae; genus Collinsella. The sequence continues at coordinate 1,246 of DBEXKF010000269.1, read as the reverse complement.
GACCGCCATCGACTTGGCTGCAGGCAAGAACTTGGCCGGCGCCTTTTGGCAGCCGAGCGTGGTTATCGCCGACGTGGGGTGCCTGGCCACCCTCACGCCCGAGCAGTTCGCCGACGGCTGCGGCGAGGTTGTCAAACACGCCGTGATCGCCGACCCGGAGCTTTTCGCCGAGCTGGAGAAGACCCCGCTCACGCTGGAGCTGCTCAACCGCGATGTGGCCCGCGTAGCGCTCATCATCGCCCGTAATATCGACATCAAGCGCGCCGTGGTCGTCGCCGACGAGCGCGAAACCAACCAGCGCAAGCTCCTCAACTTTGGACACAGCGCCGGACACGCCGTCGAGGCCTGCGAGCACTTTGAGCTCGGACACGGCAACTGCGTGTCGATCGGCATGGGCATCATCACGCGCGCCGCGGCCCTGCACGGCGTCTGCGATGCTGCACTGCCCGGTCGTATTGAGGAACTCTGCGCCCGCCATGGCCTCAAGACCCGCTGCGACCTCGATGTCGATGCCGTCTTTGCCGAGGCGCTCCACGACAAGAAGCGCGCGGGCGACACCATCGATCTGGTGATTCCGCACGGCATTGGCCGCTGCAGCATCGACCGCACGCCGCTTTCCACTTTCCACGAACTCATTGCCGAAGGCCTCGGCCAGAAGGGAGACGCATCCGCATGCTAGCCCGCATCACCCCGTCCCCGCTCAAGGGCACCGTTCCTGCCATCGCGTCCAAGTCGATGGCGCACCGCCTGATCATCTGCGCCGCGCTTGCCAACGGCGAGACACACGTCACCTGCAACACCACCTGCGCCGACATCGAGGCTACGGTGCGTTGCCTTACGGCCCTGGGCGCTCGCATCGAGACCGTCGAGGACGGCTTCCAGGTCCACCCCACCATGAAGAGTGTTGAGTTTGGCCTGCTCAAGGCCCTTGCCGGCGGCACGCTCGACTGCGGCGAGAGCGGCTCCACGCTGCGCTTTATGCTGCCCGTCGCCTGCGCGCTGGGTGCGGATGCCACCTTCGTGGGCCAGGGCCGCCTGGGCGCCCGCCCGCTCTCGCCGCTCTCGGACGAGATCATTGCCGCCGGCTGCGACCTACAGGGTCTGGGCGGTTTTCCGCTCAAGACGAACGGACGCATGCGCCCGGGCACCTTTGTGCTGCCGGGCAACGTGAGCTCGCAGTACATCTCGGGCCTGCTGCTGGCAGCCCCGCTGCTGGCCCAGCCCTCCTGCGTGCAGGTGACCGGCC
>DBEXKF010000268.1:0-2886 GCA_048175045.1 Collinsella sp. | reverse complement strand
GCGAAACGAGGTCCACAACTCCTCGACTACGCCGTGCAGGTCAACGAATTGATCGGTGTTGACAAACTTGGAAACGATGCGCACCACCGAGCGAATGATATCGATGTCCTGTGCCATAACCTGCTGCGCACCGGGGCGCTGCACCTTGACGGCCACGTCCTCGCCCGTCACCAGACGAGCGCGGTGCACCTGCGCGAGCGATGCACTACCGAGCGGATTGGGGTCGATCGCATCGAACATCTCCCCCAGGCGCAGGCCGTATTCTTCTTCCAGACAACTGAGTACGACCTCGTACGGCACCGGCTCCACATCGGAGCGCAGACGACGCAGCTCGTCACAAAAGCGTTGCGGCAGAATCTCGGACCGGTTGGCCAGAATCTGCCCCATCTTGACGAACATGGGGCCGAGTTCCTCGAGCAGGCGGCGCAAACGAACCGGCGTGAGGTTATCCCACACGCGGTACTTTTTGACCAGGCGAACAATCTGCCCGATGCGTTCGCGACGACCCGCCGGCGTGAGCTGGTATTCCTCGTCCGGCGCCATCGCGTCGGGCTCCTCGGGGACCATATCGACAGCGCGCGGCTTTTTGCGAGCGCCCGAGACGGCGGCATCGACCTCATCGACAACCGCCGCCTCGTCACCCAGAGGATCTAGATTGTTGTAATCGGTGGTGGAATCTGCCATCTGCGCTGCTACTCGGCCTCTTCGGTATCCTTCGCATCGTCGGGCTCAACGGACTCAACGGGCACCGAGGTCACGTTGTCCTCGACCGAATCGACGATGTCGCGCACATGGGCCAAGAAGGCCGTGCGCTCGGGGGCGGTCATGACGCGGACACGGGCAAGGATAAGCTCGTCGAGCACGCGCTGGGCCGCGGTCTCGCCCTGCGTACCCAAGCGCTCGGTCAGATCGGAGATGGTACCGCCGGCCTGCTCGAACATATCGGACACACTGCGGGCGATATCGGGGGCGCCTGCGTCCTTGCGCACCTGCTCGCCCTTGGTACTGAGGTCGTCGAGAACCTTCTTGCTGCCCTCGACGGCAACGGCGGCAGCGCCAAAGCCAACGTTGATGGCACCGTTAACAAGCTGATCGAGTTTCATAACCATGGTTGTCTCCAATCACAAACAACTGCATTGGCGTTCTTGTACCCAAGATTGAGTGAAAGCGACAAAGCGTTTTAGCGCTATTCGATCGACGGGAAATCCCTACCTCACGTTGTCGTTCATCGCGAAAGAGTTCTTCATGGCGCAGCTCGTGGTGTAGAGCACCTTGCCCAGCAGGGCATCGGTCTCCACGCGGACACGCTCGGCAAAGGCCTCGTTGGCGCGTGCAAGCTCGGCAGGCACCTCGGCCTCGGGCAGAGCGGCTACGGCAGCGTCGACGTCATGGATCTGCTTGTGGCCCATGCCACCGACCTTCTCCTGATAGTCCTCGACCGCGCGACCGCACTCATGGAAACGGACGTCAGCCAGCGCGCCGATCAGGCGGTTGGCCCAGTAGAAGTTTTCGGACGTCACGCGAGCCTGCGTGTCGGCATAGTACTCGGGCATGGTCTCGACGTTGGCGTACAGCGGAACCAGCGCGTTAAACGAGTTGGAGCCAAACGCCATCCACTGCACGGCGCGATAGGCCGGCTGCGCATAGGGACGTAACTGCAACACGGCGAGCTGGCTGTTGCGGTTGATGCCGATGGGGCGATATGCGCCACGCGTTGCGGGCGTGCCCTTGCTACCGTAGCAATCGTACTCCGTGCCCTGGTAGTGGCTCGAGAGTACGTACTTGATGTCTTCGATGGTCACCTTGCGCTCGGGCACGCGGCTCCAGGGGATATCGTCGCTCTCGGGCGTGTAGTCGGCGTCGGGGCCATCCCACACGTCGCTGGGGTTGAGACAGCGCTGCATGTACCACGCGCGCGGCGTGTTGTAGACGTGGTCGCTGTCGCTGTGCGAGCCAAAGGCCTCGCGCGGGTTAAAGACCGCAGCCGGGCCGTCGCCCTCGACGCCCAGCGTCAGGTCCAGATGCCACTCGGCCATCCAGGCGCGCAAGTCGGCGGAGCACATGTGGTCGGCCTGGGCGCCCTCGGCGTCATCCAGGTCAAAGCTGTCGATACCCAGCTGGTTGGGCATGGTCACATAGGCGTCGTCAGGCACGCGCTTGGCAATCCAGTGGTGACCACCGATGGTCTCGAGCCACCAGATCTCGTCCACATCACTAAAGGCGATGCCGTTGTTCTCGTAGGTGCCGTAGCGCTCGAGCAGGTCGCCCAGGATACAAACGCCGTCGCGGGCGGACTTGGCATACGGCAGCACCAGGGTCACCATGTCCTCCTCGCCCAAGCCGCCGGGCTGTGCCGGAACGTATCCGTCCTCGCCCTCGTTGCCCTTGGCGGGTACGTAGTCGACGAGCGGATCGGCGCCGCGGACGCGCTCGTTGGTGGTGAGCGTCTCGGTTGCGGACATGCCCACATTGAGCTCGTTGAAACCGGCCTCGGCCCAGATGCCGTGGCCCGGGACAACATCGGGGACACTCGTGTAGCGCATGGGGTTATCGGGCAGCCCAACGGTCAGGTGACTCAGAACGCTCGTGTAGACGCGCGGCTGCTCGTCGGGATGCACCACGCGCATACGCTTGGGCTCAAACACCCCGTTGGACGAGTCCTCGTTACGCGCGACAAGCGTCGACCCGTCGTAGCTCGCGTTCTTACCGACCAGAATCGTTGTGCACGGCATGCGCATCCTCCTTGAGCGAAGAAATCAAACGGCAACAGTGTATCGCTTCGGCGAAAAAAGGGCGAAACCACAGCCCCGGCAACCCCTGTGGTCAAAAAATGCCAAATATGAGTACTGTCACCAATTTAGTAGCAGCAATTTCTCTGGGCACAGG
>DBEXKF010000267.1:0-2409 GCA_048175045.1 Collinsella sp. | reverse complement strand
TGACTGACTCTGCCGCTGGTGCTGTGCAGAAGCTCTTCAATAAGGTGAAGGCTCCTGCAGCCGATGCCGATCGCAAGCTCGCCGCTGCCGCTGCGGAGGCCGAGCAGCCTACCGAGCGCGTCCTAATTGGCGAGGACGAGGCCGCCGATGGCGCGGATGTGGCTCAGAATTCTGTAGTCAAGCCGGCTCAGTATTACACCTACACGCCCGCCGAGACCACCGAGGAGTCCTGCGATGAGTAGCGAAGCAACTTGCCCTATCACGCTGACCGTTGCCGGCGACCCGCGTCTGGCGCGCCTTGTGCGCATGACGGCGGCAAATGTCGGTGCGCTCTGCTCCATGTCCGTCGATCGCATCGAGGACATTCGTATGGCTGCCGAGGAAGCATTTATTTTCGGCTGCACGGCTGTTGATTCCGATGACATCTCGATCAAATTCGATGTCGACGAATCTCACGTTGGCATGACCTTTACCTTTGGCGACCAGGCCACCGTCGACGAGGATGATCAGGCTGCCGTGTATGCCGAGCTCATTTTGGCGAGCGTGTGCGATTCCTACGAAAAGACTGCGGCGCCCCTGACGCTTTCCCTCGACCTCAAGGCGGATATCTAATATGACCGAACGTTCCCGGAGCGGCAAGACCGCTTGGGACAAGGAGAAAACCCGCGAGCTGTTTCGTCGTTACAAGGAGACCGGTGATCCGGACGCCCGTGAGCAGCTCGTCATGTCCCATATGAACCTGGTAAGGTTTCTTGCCAACAAATTTAAGAATCGCGGCGAGCCGCTCGACGACCTCATGCAGGTCGGCTATCTGGGCTTGCTCAAGGCTATCGACCGTTTTGATCCCGAGCGCGGACTCGAGTTCACGACGTTTGCGACGCCCACTATCCTGGGCGAGATCAAACGCCATTTTCGCGACAAGGGCTGGAGCGTGCGCGTGCCGCGCCGTCTGCAGGAGCTCTCGGCCAAGGTCAACCAGGCTACTGACAAACTTACCAACGAGCTGCAGCGTTCGCCCAAGGTTGAGGAGATCGCTGAGTATCTAGATGTGACTGTCGATGAGGTCCTCGAGGCTATGGAATCGTCTTCGGCCTATACCTCGGTGCCCATCGAGGCTCCTGGTGCGTCCGATTCCGACGATGCGCCCTCGATTCTCGACCGTTACGCCGACGATGACAACGAGCTCGACTTTACCGATGACCGCCTGGTGATCGAGGAAGCCATCCGCGATTTCTCGCCGCGCGAGCGCGAGGTGATCGAGCTGCGCTTTGTGAAGGGCATGACCCAGATCGAGATTGCCAAGAAGCTGGGCATCTCGCAGGTGCAGGTCTCGCGTCTGCTGCGCCGCACGCTTAAGAAGATTCAGGACAAGATCGACCCCGACGGAGTGATGATTCGTTCATGAGCGAGCACCCCCAACAAACCGATCGCGTGCTGCGCGACACCCGCGTTCTGACGCTGCGCATTTGGGCTGTTGTCGGCTGCATTGTTATTGCTGCTGTCATCTTTAACCTTATGGGCATCCTGGCACCGGTTATTGAGTTTCTTGCCGTTGGCTCCATCATTGCTTTTGTGATGTCCCCGATCACCAACTGGCTCGAGCACCATGGCGTGAATCGCGGCATCGGTTCGCTTATTGCGCTAATTGTTGTTGTTGCCGTGCTCGTCGGTGTCGTTTGCATCTTGTCGCCGATTCTCTTTGGTCAGATCATGGAAGTCCTGAGCCGCCTGCCCGAGCAGCTTCGTGTTGCGGGTGGCGATCTCAACGAGATGATCTCGCATGCCAAGACGCTCAACAACACGCCGCTCAAGGAGTATTTGGACGATAATCTTTCGTCGCTGGTTGCCGTGGCATCGAAGTATGTGTCTCAGATCGCTGCCGAGCTTGGCCGCGGTGTGTTCCCGCTCATCACCAATACGGCTTCGCAGTTGTTCGTGATCTTCCTTGGTCTGGTGCTTGCCTACTGGATGGCCTGCGACTACCCTCGCATGCATCACGAGATTTGCACCATCATCGGTCAGGAGAAGGAGACCTCGTACCGCTTTATGGTCGCCATCCTTTCTCGCTCTGTCGGCGGCTACATGCGCGGTATGGTCGTGACGTCCATCTGCGGTGGTTTCCTCGCCTTTATCGGTTTTATGATCATCGGTCATCCGTATGCGGAGCTCATGGCTATCTTTACCGGCATCATGCATTTGGTTCCGGTCGTCGGTCCTTGGGTGAGCGCAGCAATCGCCACGGTGCTCGGTTTCATGTTCAGCCCCATGTTGGCGTTATGGACGCTCATCGTGACGATGGTCGCGCAAAACGTCACCGACAACGTGATTTCTCCTAAGGTCATGCAGAGCTCGGTGCAGGTGCATCCCATCATGAGCCTCACGGCGCTCGTTATTGGCTCGGCACTCATG
>DBEXKF010000266.1:0-7695 GCA_048175045.1 Collinsella sp. | reverse complement strand
TAGGGAACAACAGATTCGATGCGGGAGTGCCGGCGGTGCAAGCCACAAGGCTGAGAGGGCATGGGGCCCAATCCTTTGAACCTGTCAGTTAATGCTGGCGTAGGGAGCATGCCGCCTTTACAGGGGCGCTGTCTATGCACAGCGCCCCTTTTCTATGCCAAGGAGGCATGTGCAGTGATTGATTCGGAACAGCTTAAGCAACATATGGTCAAGGCCGTGGAGGAGATTCGCGCCACCAATCCGATGGCCGGCTCCATCACCAACACGGTGACGATCGACTTTGTCGCCAACGCGCAGCTCGCCGTGGGCGGTTCGGCCGCCATGGTCTATCTGCCCGACGAGGGCGAGGCGCTCGTTGCCGGCGGCGGCGCCATCTATCTCAACATGGGCACGCTCTTCCCCATCTACGAGCAGACAATTCCCCGCGCGGCCAAGGCGGCACACGACGCCGGCAAGCCCTGGGTGCTCGATCCGGTGGGCCTGGGCATCGGTAGCCTGCGCACCCAGTTGGTAAACGAGCTCAAGCAGTACAAGCCCGCCATCGTGCGCGGCAACGCCTCCGAGATCATCGCGCTCGCCGGCCTGTGGGGTCTTGAGGGCGAGGCGGCTGATCTGAGCCGCGTGCGCGGTGTCGATACCACCGACACGGTCGACGCCGCCCGCGATGCCGCCGTGGCGCTCGCCCGCTACACCGGCGGCGCCGTAGTGGTCTCGGGCGAAGTCGACCTGATCACCGACGGCACGACCGTGGCCAAGTCCCACGGCGGCAGCCCGCTCATGTCCAAGATCACCGGCTGCGGCTGCTCGCAGGGCGGCGTGCTGGCCGTGTACGCCTGTGCCGCCGACCCGTTTACGGCAGCCGTCTGCGGCACCGCCGCCTACAACGTGGCCGGCACGCGTGCCGCCGCCGTCGCCGATGCCCCGGCTAGCTTTAAGGTCGCCTTTATCGACGAGCTCTACCGCGCAACCGCCCAGGACATCGCCGATAACCAACTCGAGCTCGAGGAGGCATAGGCCATGTCCGATCCCGCAACCAATACCGGCATGAACACGCTCGTCGCCGTGGCCATCGCCCCGTGCGGCACCGGCGATGAGCTGTCCGCCGAGGTCGCCGAGGTCGTGCGCGTCATTCGCGAGAGCGGCCTTCCCAACCGCACCACCTCGATGTTCACCGAGATCGAGGGCAACTGGGACGAGGTCATGCAGGTCGTGCGCGACGCAACCTTTGTGTTGGCGAGCAAGGGCATCCGCACCGAAGTCGTGCTCAAAGCCGATATTCGGCCCGGATTTACCGACACCATGACCGGCAAGCTCGAGCGCATGGAAGCGCAGATCAAAAAGCAGGAGGAAGCACGATGAGCATCCGCGACAACCTTGATATCTCGGCCTATCTGGTACTCGGCCCCGAAAACACGCTGGGGCGCCCCGTGGGCGATGTGGTGGCCCAGGCGCTCGACGCCGGCTTTACCTGCATCCAGGTGCGCTCCAAGGTGGCAAGCGCCCGCGAGATCATTGAGCTGACCGGCGACGCCGCGCAGGCAATCGCGCGCGCTGGCAAGACCGGTCAGGTCGCCCTGTTAATCGACGACCGCCTGGACTGTGTGCTTGCCGCGCGTGAGCAGGGCATCGCTGTCGACGGCGTGCACGTGGGTCAGAGCGATATTCCCGTCGAGGTCTGCCGCAAGCTGCTGGGCCCCGACGCCATCGTGGGCCTTTCGGCCCGCTGCGAGGAGATGCTCGAGTACGTCAAGACCGCCGACATGAGCCTGGTCGACTACCTGGGCATCGGCCCGCTCCACGAGACCGAGACCAAGCGCGATTGCGGACGCGCGGCCGACGGCTCCATTATCACCAAAAGCTTTGAGGACCTGGCCGCACTCCACGCGGCAAGCCCCGTGCCCATCGTGGTGGGCGGCGGCGTCAAGACGGCCGACCTGCCGCAGCTCAAGGCCACCGGCGTCGATGGCTTCTTTGTGGTGAGCGCCGTCTGCAGCGCCGACGACCCCCACGCTGCCGCCAGGGAGCTTGTCGACACCTGGCAGCAGGCATAGGCTCAGGCCGAGCAGCCGATTCGCAGCCTCATATCTTCAATAGCGGAAAGCGCATCCCGGTTCGAACGTCCATTCCGGGATACGCTTTCCATATGCGACCCCTACCCCGCCAGATACGCTTCCAGCGCGGGCAAGGTTGCCCCCGCATCGCGACGGCCGATCTGGTAGATGCGCTCGAGCTCATCGGGCTCGCGGCATAGCGACGGCACCTTCACCGATTCGCTCGGACGCACCACAAAGATATCGCCGGCAGCCTCGCGACGCGCCAGGTCATCGAGCGTGGCATTGTAAACCTCATGCCGATGCTCAAGCGCTGCGACAAAGTCCGGGTAGTGACGGAACACGCGACGCAGCATGGGCATCACGCTGTTGGGCTGCTTCACAAAGCCTGCCGGCTGCGTGAGCACCACGATATTGCGGTCATACCCCTGCGCAAACAGCCATGCACTGGGAATGGAATCAGCCACGCCACCATCCAGATACTTATGCCCGTCAATAGCAACGGGACGCGTCGCCACAGGAATCGCCGACGATGCCCGGATCCACTCGATATCCCGCTCGTCGCCATAGGGCAGGTCGTGGTAGACGGCCTTGCCCGTCTCGATATCGGTGCACACGCACGTAAACCGCATGGGACAGGCGCGATACGCCTCCAAGTCAATGGGATCGCGCTCGATAGGCACCTCGTGATAGGCAAAATCGGCATTGAACATATCGCCGGTCCGCAGCCAGCTTGCTACACCCGCATAGCGCTTATCGGCACAATAGGCCTTGTTATAGCGAATGGCACGGCCGATCTGGCGCGATTTAAAGTTGTAGCCAAACGCCGCGCCCGCCGAGACACCCACCATATGGTCGCAGGTCAAGCCGTGCTCCATCCAAACGTCGAGCACGCCCGCCGTATACATACCGCGGTAGCCGCCTCCCTCGAGTGCCAGCCCCACCGTGCGCGTCGTATCCGGCTGTGCCATGCGACCATCTCCGTTCCTGCGTTTAAAACCGGAACAAGTATACCCGTCAACATATATCGTCTCAGTCGCATTTTCATCGAACATCGCATCGTCGCGCTACCGCCTGTCGAATAATAGCCGCCCACAGCATGTGCACCCATATATAATTCTGCACTGTTGTTTATACTACTCAGCAGTTATCAACAGCGAACATTAGCCGGTAAATTAACCCAACAACGCAGCAAGGCGGGGGCCTGGATACACGCAAAGCGCCAAACAACAACGCGCGTGCACAACGAGCTCGCCCGACGCAATCCGCCCGACCTCAGAAAGCCGCTTACGACATGGATACTGTCAGCAATTACACCGAAACGCTCGAAAAGACCGTCCGTGACCTTCTCGAGCGTCAGGATGATCTGATTAGGACTGCCTTTACCGACCAGCTTACCGGACTTGGCAACCGCGGCGGCTTTGCCCGTTCCCTCGAGGAGCTCTGGGGGCAGGACACCCCCGTTACCATGGCGTTCATCGATATCGACAACCTCAAGCACTGCAACGACGTCTTTGGGCATGACGAGGGCAACCGCTATATCTTGCAGGTAAGCCTCTATCTCAAGCTGTATATGAAAGTGGACGAGGCGGCGTTTCGCATAGGCGGCGACGAGTTTGCCATCCTGTCTACGGTTGCAACCGAGGACGACCTCGCCGAACGTCTGGAACACTGCCGAACGATCCTGCTCAAAAACAACGATTCCGAGATGCCCCACTCGTTTAGCTATGGAGTGTCGCATGCCGACCCCGCCCTGGGCGAAGCCACCAACCGTATGACGCTCGATGCCGACCATCGCATGTACGACTACAAGTTACGTCATGCCGTGCACCTCGATCGACGCAATATCACGCAAGTCCACGCCGACGACTTCGAAATAAGCGATCGTATTTTCGACGCCTTTTCGATGCTCAACGAAGGTCGTTATTTCTTTATCGAGAACTTGGACAAACATCGCACCCTTTGGTCACAAGGTGCCTTGCGCGATCTTGGCCTTCCCTCAGAGCACATAGACAACTGTCGCGATTACTGGAAAACGCGCGTCCATCCCGACGACCTTGAGGCCTACATCAACGACATCGACCAGGTCTATAACGGCACCAAGCACCGTCGCGTCATGCAGTATCGTGTGCGCAACGCCGTCGGCGACTACGCCCTTTGCCGTGCTCGCGGATTTCGTATCGACGGCGACGGAAATGTCCCCTCGCTCTATGTCGGCGAGCTCGTCAACCACTCACTTGCCGAAACCGTCGACGCCGCCACAGGCCTCGGAACGCAGCGCATGCTGGTCAATGCCATCGATACCTGCCGCCTCGACCGTTGCAAGACAGGGCTTATAGCGGTGCGCGTTCGTGGCACGACAAAGCTCAACGAGCTCTACGGGGCCGAGGCTGTCGACAACATGCTTGCCGAATACGCGGGCCGCATGCTGTCGATCACCCGCGGCAGGAGCCGGGTCTACCGTTCACGAAGCGTCCAGTTTGTCGTGCTCAGCAACGATTTGGACCACGAGGCATTCGAGCAACTGACCCGCCACCTTAAAGAGGCCGTTTTCGCTCCTGTGCAAATCGCAGGCGACACCATTGCTCCCGTCTGTCTTGTCGTCCCAACCTTTTACGAACGCCTGGACTCCCAAGCATCGACTGTTTTGGGCGAACTCGATCGTCGCCTTCGCACAGCTGGCGGGCTTGTCCCCAACGACAGCCTCCCTATACCCGAGGTCGAACGCAAAAGCGCAATCGCCGAACGCATCGATATGCTCACGGGCCTCTATCGACCCAGCGAGTTTATGCGGCGCGCCAACGCATTTCTCGAGGCAAGGCGCGACGGCACCTGGTGCATCGCCACGGTCGACATGGGCCACATGCGCCTGTTTAATGAATGGCACGGCCAGGCCGAGGGCGACCGCGTACTCGCCGATGTGGGCACGGTCCTCAAGGACATCGAGAATGCCGATATGGGCGTCGCAGGGTACTGGGGCCAAGATGACTTTTGCGTACTCATCCCTTTTAAGCACATCACCGTCCATCAAATCTACAACCGCGTTCGCGAGGCCGTAGCCAGACATGATGATGGCGTAGGCTTCTGGCCGTCCATGGGCGTTTACCCCATCGACTCCAATGAGGAAATCACTATCGACGCGCAGGCCAAGGCCATGTTTACCAATCGACGCGCCAAAAACGACTTTAAGGAGCGCATTGCCGTTTTCCGCCCCGAGGAATATGAGCATGAGGTTGCGTTCCACCACACGCTAACCGAGTTCCAGTATGCGCTCTCAAACGGCCGCATCACGTACTACCTGCAGCCCCAGGTCGACATGGAAACCGGCGAGATCATTGGCACCGAGGCACTCACGCGCTGGATTGACAAGGACGGCTCTCTCATTTCGCCCGCAACGTTTATCCCCGCACTCGAGGAAAGCGGCTTTGTGGTGACGCTCGACAAGTACATTTGGCAGGGTGTCGCCTCGTGGCTGCGCGAGCGTCTCGATCGAGGACTTCGTGTGGTTCCGGTTTCGCTTAATGTGTCGCGCGTGGATATCCTTGCCTGCGACGTTGCCGAACATATGGGGGCGCTTGCCGCCCAATACAATCTACCGCCCGAGCTCATGCGTATCGAGATCACTGAGACGGCTTATACGGGAGAGTCCGAGGCCGTGGACAAACTGACGACCGACCTGCACACCCGCGGCTTCTCGACCTATATGGACGATTTTGGCACCGGCCAGTCCACGCTCGCGATGCTCAAGAACGTCAACGTCGACGTCATCAAGCTCGACCGCACCTTTGTGCCCACCGACCGTGATCAAGGCCGCAGCACGCAAATCATTTCATCGATGCTCGAAATGGCGCAGTCGCTCCATCTGCCCGTCGTGGTCGAAGGCGTCGAGACAGATGAGCAGGCGAACATGCTACGACAAATGGGCGCCCGCTACGCTCAGGGCTTCCTCTACTACCGCCCCATGCCGGCGAAGGATTTTGAGGCATTGCTCGATGGCGGCAATAACAACTGATTCGCTCGCGCGCAAAACGCCACCGTCGAAGGGGCATTTGTCTCCATTAGCTAACTTATATCCCCAATTCAAACCGAATTGGGGATATGATACAAACCGTTGTTCCGCCCAAGGAGGTTATCCATCATGAACGAGTCATATCGCATGGGCGAGCAATCGATTATTGTCTATCTTCAGCGACTTGCAAATGGCATCTCGACCGCCGAACTCGATGTTGCCGCGCTGCCTGCTGAGCTGCGCGCCGTTGGCGAGCAACTGCAAAAGACGCACGCCATCCTGCAGCAAGAGCGCCGGCTGCTTGAGAGCAACGCCTATATCGACCCGCTCACCAACTTGGGCAACCGCAACGGATTCGACCGTCACGTCGAGCAACTCTGGCACAAAGGCGACCCCTTCACCTGCGCCTATATTGACATCGACCATCTCAAACATTGCAATGATAGGTTTGGCCACGCCGAAGGCAATCGCTATATTCTGGGCATCTGCCGCACGCTCTCCGAAACCATGGAGCACGATGAGATGCTGTTCCGTATCGGTGGAGACGAGTTTGTGCTCATCTCGCTCTCCGCAAACGAGACTGAACTCGAGCAGCGCTTGGAGCAGGTACGTACCGGACTGATCGAGGCGAGCTCAGGTGGCAAGGCGCCCATGATCGGCAGCTTTAGTTTTGGCTGCTCGCGCGTCGACCCACTTGCCGGCGACACGCGTCGCCAGATGACGATGGATGCCGATCGCAAGATGTATCGCTATAAGCTTATGCATCGTGTGCAGCAACCGAAAGACAATGATGCGCCGCAACGCCCAATCGTCGATCAGCTTCCCTGCAACGACCGAGTGTTCCAAGCGATTTCCATGAGCTCCGAGACGCGCTATCCGTTCATCCTTAACCTCGATACGGGAGAATCGCAATGGTCGGTCAACGCCGTGCGCGATTTTGACCTGCCCTCCCAGCACCCTTTTAACTCGGTCGATATGTGGCTTGCCCGCGTTCATCCCGAGGACCGCGACAACGTACGCGCCGAGCTCGACATGGTGATAAACGGCACGTGGCACTTCCACTACATGCAGTATCGCGTAATGGATGCCACTGGAAAATACGTGCTTTGCGACTGCACGGGCTACCGCTTGGATGGAACCGATACCGAGCCCAACATGTATGTGGGCATTATCATCAACCGAAGCTTGGCAGATACGACCGACTCGGTAACGGGCCTGGGCGATGTTCACGCGCTGGTCAACGCTATTGGAGAGATGCGCCGCGTGGCGCGCGAGGCAGGCTTTATTGCCATTAAGGTCGACGATATCGCCGAGGTCAATGCCCGCTTTGGATTCGATGCGGGCGACCGTGTGCTCGCCGAAAGCGCCGCCTGTCTCATGGATTGCTCGCGCGGCAAGGGTCGCCTGTTCCGCTCGACGGGGCCGACATTCGTGGCGCTTTTCGATGAGCTCGGCCCCGAGGCAATCGACGAGCTCGCAGACGAAATCGAGCGGTTCCTGGGTTCTCCTGTGCTCATCGGCTCGCTTGAATATCAGCCACCCATTCGTGTGGCGACGCTTCATCTGGACGCTGTCGATCGACAGCCCGTTTCCATTTTTAACGAGCTCAAAGCGTTGCTTAAAGAGGCACCGCAA
>DBEXKF010000265.1:0-2795 GCA_048175045.1 Collinsella sp. | reverse complement strand
GCTGCGTGCAATCACCGCGCATCGCAGAGCGGCCACGTCGAAGGGCAGAGAACTCGCACGCCCCCGAATAGCCGATGCAAATCGCACCGTGGCAGAATACCTCGATGGGCACACCCGTGGCACATAGCGCCGCAATCTCGTCGACCGTCAGCTCGCGTGCCGTCGTCACGCGCTCGACCCCCAGCTCATCGGCGGCAAGCCGCACGGCGCCTTCGCTATGAACGCCCGCCTGCGTAGACAGGTGAATCTCGACCCCGGGAATCGCCGCGCGCAGCGCGCAGGCCAACCCGGCATCGGCGACAATCAGAGCATCGGCGCCCAGCTCCAGTGCATGAGCTCCCAACACCACCGCGTCGGACAACTCATCGTCAAACACGAACACGTTGAGCGTTACGTACACACGCACGCCATGGGCATGCGCCACGGCGCAGCCGCGCGCAAACTCGTTATCCGTAAAGCCATGGGCGCTCACACGGGCGTTAAAGCCGCCCAACCCCGCATAGATGGCATCGGCACCCGCGGCGATGGCCGCAAGCATCTGGTCGAGCCCGCCCGCCGGCGCCAGCAACTCGGGCAGCGTCGCACCAGCAGCATCCAATCCAGTCTCGTATTGTCCGCTCGGCCCCATCGTCCGAATCGCCATCGACAAACTCCTTACCAAGGTATGCATTCACTCTGAAAAATGCCGTCTTCCAGCATACACGAGGCATCGCGCGCCCCGTTTGGTTTATCGTGTAATAACTTATGTCCATCCTGCCCCGACGGCACATCCACCGTCCGGCACGACATACCTGGAGGTCAATATATGGGTCCTCGCCAACGACAGGGACGCAGCCGTTCAAAGACGCATGCCCTGCCCATAATCCTGCTCTCGTTTTTGGGCTTTCTGCTGATTGCGGGCGTGGCATTTGGCATCGGCATGGTCGGCAACGTCAACCGCTGGCTGTCCGATCTGCCCGACTACACCGACGCCAACGCGTATCTGGTGAGCGAGCCCACCGAGATCGTCGACTGCAACGGCAACAAGATCGCGAGCTTCTACACGCAAAACCGCAAGTCCATCACCAAGGACGAGGTCTCCCCCTACGTGCTGCAGGGCACCGTTGACGTCGAGGACGAGCGCTTCTACGAGCACGGCGGTATCGACCTGTGGGGTATCGCGCGTGCTGCGGTGGCAACCCTCGGCGGCGGACACGAAGGCGCCTCGACTATCACCCAGCAGCTGGTGCGCAACACCATCCTGCAGGAGGAGCAGTTCGACTCGACCATCGAGCGTAAAGTGCGCGAGGCCTACATCGCCGTCAAGATGGAGGATATGTACTCCAAAGACGAGATCCTCATGATGTACCTCAACACCATCTATTACGGCCACGGCGCCTACGGTATTGAGGCCGCAGCCGAGACCTACCTGTCCAAGAGCGCCGCCGACCTCACCCTGAGCGAAGCCGCACTGTTGATCGGCCTTCCCAACTCGCCTTCGCAGTACGACCCCACGGTCAATCCCGATCTGGCACTGTCTCGCCGCAACAAGGTCCTCGACAACATGTTGCGCCTGGGCCACATTACGCAGGAGGAGCACGATGCCGCACAGGCCGAGCCCATCACCCTCAACGTGACCGAAATCTCGGGCAGTGGCGTCGACGTATACTCGCAGCCCTACTTTGTCGCCTATGTCAAGCAGCTGCTGGAGCAGGAGTTCTCGACCGACGTGCTCTTTAAGGGCGGCCTGACCGTCAAGACCACCATCGACCCCACGATGCAGCAGGTGGCAGAGAATGCCGTCCGCGAGCAGCTCGACACGCTCTCACTCGACGGACTGGACATGGGCATGGTCGTCGTCGACCCCAAGACCGGCTACATCAAGTGCATGGTGGGCGGCTACGACTACAACGCCGACGAGAACCACGTAAACCATGCCACGGCCAAGCGTCCCGTCGGCTCCACCTTCAAGGCCTTTACGCTGGCAACTGCCATCCAAAACGGCATGAACCCCAACGTCACCCTCAACTGCAACTCGCCACTCAAGGCCAAGGGCACCACGACCGAGGTCCAAAACTACGCCAACCATAGCTATGGCAACATCACGCTTAAGCAGGCAACGGCATACTCCTCCAACACCGGCTACATCCAGGTGGCGGAAGCCGTCGGCAACAGCAAGATCATCTCACTCGTCAAAAAGCTCGGCATCGATCCCGCCAAGGACAACATCGAGGACGTTCCCGTCATGACGCTCGGCACCGGCTCGATCTCGCCGCTCGAGATGGCCGCCGCCTACGCGACGTTTGCCAACGGCGGCTACTATCGCCAGCCGATCGCCATCACCGAGATTGACTCTCGTACCGGTTCGGTGCTGTACCAGCACACCGACAATCCCTCACAGGTGCTTACCGAGGGCGAGGCCGCCGCGGTCACCGATGTTCTGTCCGGCGTCATGCAGGGCAGCGGTACAGGTGCTGCTGGCGCCCTGAGCGTCAACCAGCCCTATGCCGGCAAAACGGGCACCACCGACAACACCACCAACCTGTGGTTCTGCGGCTATACCCCGCAGCTGGCGTGCGCCCTGTGGACCGGCTATTCCGCAGGTGAGATCCCCATCCAAAAATACGGCACGGACCTGCTGGGCGACAGCACCAACCTGCCTGTCTTTAAGCGGTTTATGAACACCGTTCTGACCGGTACCGAGCGCGAGGAGTTTGCGACCGGAACGGCGCCCACCTACAAGAACAACAGCGTCTGGAAGTTCTACGGCACCAACAACACCAAGAAGACGGAGAACGACGACAAGGACGAGAACG
>DBEXKF010000264.1:0-2496 GCA_048175045.1 Collinsella sp. | reverse complement strand
CCAACCCGCAATCAAAACCACACACCTGAGTGCGGCGCGGGACGTCCCAGCCACTATTCGCCGCGGGGATGGGCTTGAGCCACGGCACGTTTGAGCCGATCGGGCGTGAGATGCGTGTAGATCTGCGTCGTGGACAGGCTCGCATGACCTAGCAGCTCTTGAACCGAGCGCAGGTCCGCACCGCCCTCGAGCAAATCGGTCGCAAACGTATGGCGCATCGCATGCGGGGCAATGTCGGCCGGAATGCCGGCGAGCGTCGCCAGCGTATGGAACCGCCGCCTGAGCATGGCGGCACTCATGCGATTGCCGCGCGCCGATATAAGCAGCGGATGCGGCCCGGTAGCGGGGTCACGGCGCTTTGCCTGAGCGAGCAACTCCGGCCTCCCCTCCTCAATATAGAGACGCGTCGCCTCGAGTGCGCGACGATACAGAGGGACGATACGCTCCTTGCTTCCCTTGCCCCACAGGCGCAGCGTGCGCTCGGACCATGAGATGGATTCCACATTGAGCGCCGCAAGCTCTGAGATGCGGGCACCCGAGGCATAGAGCAACTCGAGCATCGCCGCATCGCGCAGTCCCGCGGGTGTTGAGGTATCAGGCGTCTTGAGCAGCGCCTCGACCTGCTGGGTCGTAAGGACGCCCGGCAGGTCACGCGGCAGCTTGGGCGACGCGATCGCCGAGACCGCATCGCCCTCGACAATCCCCTCGGCAGCCATCCAGCGATAGAGAGATCGAATAGCCGACAGGTGCGCTGCAAGCGTTCGGGGAGCCACCTGCTCACGCGAAAGCTCGGCAAGATAGCGACGAATGGTGCGCACGTCGGCAGCGAAAGCATCGATATCCTCGCGCTCGCACCAGGCAGCAAAGCGCTCCAGCCTCGAGCCATAGGCCGTCACCGTGTTGGGAGAAAGCCCCTCGACGCGTGCGATATAGGCGATAAACGAGTCGACGGTGTCGTACAGGTCAAAGGCTATGACCGGTCGCCTCCAAACAGATCGGGGCGAGTTGCCAGATAGGCATCAAGGGCCTCGAGCGCACGGTCCGCATAGGCCTGGTAGCGGTCGCGCTTGCTGCGGCGCTTACCATCCTCGAGTGGCGGCACCAGGCCAAAGTTGACATGCATAGGCTGATAGCCCACGGTGGCAGGATCGGTCGCATAGCCCACGAGCGCACCCAGGGCACCCACACGCGGCAACTCGACGCCCGCGGCACCGATAGCCTCGGCATAGGTGTTGAGCGCCGCGAGCAGACCTGTCGCCACGGCTTCCATGTACCCCTCGGTGCCGCTGATCTGACCGGCCAGGCGCACACCGGTACCGGGCACGGCAAAGGTGCCATCGAGCACATGCGGGGCGTCGACAAAGGTATTGCGGTGCATGACACCGTAGCGGAAGAACTCAGCGTTCTCCAGGCCCGGCACCATATGGAAGACGCGCTTCTGCTCGCCAAAGGTCAAGTTGGTCTGGAAGCCCACCAGGTTATAGGCGGTCTTCTCCTTGTTCTCGGCACGCAGCTGAATCGCCGCCCAGGGGCGACGTCCGGTACGCGGGTCGGTGAGGCCGACGGGCTTCATGGCGCCAAAGCGAATGGCGTCCTTGCCGGTGCGCGCAACTTCCTCGGCAGGCTGGCAAGCCTGGAACAGATCGCCGCCCTCAAAGTCTTTGAGCACCACGCGGTCGGCCGTGGTAAGCGCCTCGATAAAGGCCTCGTACTCCTCCTTATTGAGCGGAGCGTTGAGATAGTCGCCGCTCCCCTGCTCCTCATAGCGCGACTGCGAGAACAGCACGTCCATATCGAGCGTGGAGGCATCGACGATCGGCGCCGCGGCATCGAAGAACGCAAGGGCATCGCCACCGACGAGCTTCATAACCTCTTCGCTCAGCGCCGGTGAACACAGCGGGCCCGCGGCAATGACCACGTGACCCTCGGGAATCTGCGTGACCTCGCCGTGCACGACCTCGATATTGGGACGGGCGGCAACCTCGGCCTCGACAAGCTCGGAAAACTTGACGCGGTCGACCGCCAAGGCGCCACCGGCGGGAACAGCCGCGCGATGGGCGCAATCGAGCAGGACTGAACCCATGCGCTCAAGCTCGGCCTTCAGCAAACCAGCCGCGGAATCCGGACGGGTCGACTTAAACGAATTGGAGCAGACGAGCTCTGCCAGGTGATCGGTATGGTGGGCCGGGGAGCTCACCTGGGGGCGCATCTCGCACAGCTTTACGGCAAACCCGCGATCTGCCAGCTGGATCGCGCACTCCGAACCCGCCAGACCGCCACCGATAACTGTCACCTGATCGAACTGCATCTGCAAACACCTTTCTAATTGACACGTTTTCCATTGTGACCGAAGGGTGTCTGGGCGTGAAGGGCAAACTTGGAGGGCGCATACCTTCCATCCATCATGCGCTCGATAAGGCCCTCGAGTTCAAGCGAACCCAAGAGTTTGAGTACGCCGACTGCATCGAGCGACACGAGTGCCGCGATGTCGTCGAC
>DBEXKF010000263.1:0-1687 GCA_048175045.1 Collinsella sp. | reverse complement strand
TGAACAAGAAGTCCGGCCTTTTGGCTGTGACCGGCGGCAAGACCAACGACTGCCGCAACGTCGCGGAGCTCGCCGCTGCCGGTGACCCCGAGGCTCAGCTCGCCTTCGACATGTTTGTCTACAAGATTGCCGCCAAGGCTGCCGAGATGGCCACTTCCATGTGCGGCATGGACACCCTGGTCTTTACCGCCGGCATCGGCGAGCACGCTCCGGCTGTTCGCGCCGGCGTTGCCGACCGTCTGGCCTTTATGGGCGTCAAGATGGATCATGCGCGCAACGCCCTGCGTGGTGACGGCGCTTGGTGCCTGTCTGCCAAGGATTCCAAGGTCAAGATTTTCGTCATTCCCACGGACGAGGAGTTCATGATCGCTTCCGACGTCGAGCGCATCGTCAACGGCAAGTAATTGCAAGAGGGGAGGGGCTGGACGACCGAGTGCCGTTCGGCCCTTCTTTTGTGCTCGTTGGGCGATATGCCTGATAGCTATTTATTAAGTTATGATAACTTCTTATTAACATGCGGCCGCCTTAAGGGGTCTGCGTCGACCGTATTGCACTGCAAAGGAGTCTCATGAACGTACTTGTTGTCAACGCCGGCAGCTCAAGCCTCAAATATCAGCTTTTGGATACCGATACCCGCGAGGTTTTCGCCAAGGGCAACTGCGAGCGTATCGGATCGGACATGGGCATCTTTGGCCACTCCGAGAACGGTGGCGCTAAGCAGACCGAGGAGGTCCCTTTCCCCGATCATCGCTCTGCTATCGCTCGCGTGCTCGAGGAGCTCGAGAAGACCGACTTTACGATTGATGGCATTGGGCATCGTATCGTTCAGGGCGGCTGGCACTTCGATGATTCCGCGGTTGTCGACGACGAGGTCATGGCTAAGATTCTCGAGGTGGCCCCGCTCGCCCCGCTGCACAATTACGGCGAGGCCGCAGCAATCGAGTATTGCCGCGAGAAGTATCCGGAGCTGCCCAACGTCGCCGTCTTCGATACTTCGTTCCACATGACCATGCCCGAGGTCGCCTACACCTACGCGCTGCCCAAGGACGTGTGCGATAAGTACCACGTGCGCAAGTACGGTGCCCACGGCACGAGCCACCGCTATGAGTGGATGATGGCCAAGGAGATCCTGGGCTCGCGCTGCCACCGTCTGCTTTCGTGCCATCTGGGCAACGGCGCTTCGCTCGCCGCCATCGAGGACGGCGTGTGCCGCGACACCACGATGGGCCTCACACCGCTTGACGGTCTGATGATGGGCACCCGCTGCGGTTCCATTGACCCGGCTACCGTATGCTACCTGCAGCGCGAGGGCGGCTACAGCTACCAGGAAGTCGACGACATGATGAACAAGCAGTCCGGCCTGCTTGCCATTTCGGGTATCTCCAACGACGCCCGCGACATCCGTACGCGCGCCTCCGAGGGCGACGAGCGCTGCCTGCTCGCCTTCGATATGTTCGCCTACAAGGCCATGCAGCAGGCCGGTTCCATGATCGCCTCCATGGCGGGCGTGGACACCATCACCTTTACCGCCGGCATTGGCGAGAACGACTGGTCGATTCGCAAGGCCTTCTGCGACTGCTTTGAGTGGCTGGGCGTGCGCATCGACAACAACAAGAACCGCGAGGCCGTGGGCAATGGCCCGCAGGTCATCAGTGCCGCCGGTTCCTCCGTCACGGTCATGGTCATC
>DBEXKF010000262.1:0-2882 GCA_048175045.1 Collinsella sp. | reverse complement strand
TTGAGAGCCTCGACACGCAGATGCTTGACGCCGCGCGAACCCTGGGATGGTCCGAGCGTCGCATCTTTGCCAAGCTTATGATGCCGCTTGGGTGGCCTTCTATTGCCGCTGGTACGGTCCTCGCCTTTGCCCGCGCGATGGGAGAGTTTGGCTGCACGCTGTTCTTTGCGGGCAACTACGCCGGCATTACGCAGACCATCCCCATTGCGATTTACTTTGAGTGGATGGGCGGCAACACCTCGGTGGCCCTCTTTTGGGTCGCCGTCGTGATCGTGTTCAGCTTCCTGGTCATCCTGTTCATCAACATGTACACCGCTCATTCGCAAAAGTATCGCGAGCGGGGCCTTTCCCGTGCGGAGCGCAAGCGGATCAAAGATCTTGCCGGACAGGGCGATTCGCTCGACCCGGCGGGCGGCGATGCCTTGCGTATCGATCGCGAGGCGCTGGCCGAGCTCATGCGCGATGATGCCGCTTTGCAGGGAGGTCGATAGGCCATGTCGCTCGTTCTGGATATCAAAAAGCGCTATCCCGGGTTTATGCTCGACATGCAGCTTGAGGCCGGCGAGGATCGTGTGGCGCTGCTCGGTGCCTCGGGTTGTGGCAAGAGCTGTACGCTGCGCTGCATCGCCGGCGTGGAGACGCCCGACGAGGGCAAGATCGTCGTCAACGGCGTGACCTTTTTTGACTCGGCGACGGGCATCAACCTGTCGCCCCAGGAGCGAAAATGCGCCCTGCTGTTCCAAAACTATCAGCTGTTTCCCAACATGACGGTGGCCGATAACGTATGCGCCGGTGTAAAGGATGCGGGCGACGCCGCCGCGCGCAAAAAGCTCGCCGAGCGCTATCTGGGCATTTTCGGTCTGTCCGATTTTGCCGACCGCTATCCCGCGCGACTCTCGGGCGGTCAGCAACAACGTGTGGCGCTTGCCCGCATGGTGGCGGCGCATCCGGGCATTTTTATGTTCGACGAGCCCATGAGCGCGCTCGATTCCTATCTTAAGAGCGCCCTCGAACAGAACATGCTCGACCTGTTCGATGTATGCAACCGCACCGTGCTCTACGTGAGCCACGACATCGACGAAGCGTGCCGCCTGTGCGGGCGCATCTGCGTGATGCACGACGGGCATGTTGAGGAGATCGGCTCCGTCGAGGACGTGGTCCGCCGTCCGCAGACGCTGGCGGCGCTGCGCCTGACGGGCTGCAAGAACACAAGCCGGGCGCGCAAGATCGGGTCTCAGGAAGTTGAAGCCCTGGACTGGGGCATGACCTTTAACGTGGGCCATGAGGTTCCCGATAACGTGACGTACCTCGGTATTCGTGCGAGCTACTTCCATGTTGACAATCGCGCGGAGCGCGGTCGCAACAGCTACGATTTGCACGTGGCCCGTGTGAGCGATTCGCGCTTTGAGCGGCTGGTGCTGCTGGACGTGCCGCGTGCTGATGCGCCCACGCGTCTGCAGTGGAAGGTGAATAAGGTGAGTGTACCCGTGGAAGAGCTGCCGCAGGCGGGTGAGACTCTGCGCATGCATTTTGATGCAAGCAGGATCCATCTCGTTTGCCGATAATGGGTGCGATGCGGTCGAGGAGGTAGTCCTCGACCGCTTTGTTTTCACTTCGCCGTTCGCCGATTTCTACATGACTAAACCTTATCAGTCTGATAATTAATTATCAGACAGCGAGATGCTCACATCCCAACGTTGTCGTACGCGTGTCGGCGGTGTTCGTCTTGACGACAACCGTTGATATAGTTACCTTCGACGAGAAAAGGAGGGCGCGCCGATGCTGCAGAAGACATATTCGCGTCGCGTTGCCGCGCGCGCCCTGTATATGGCTCGGAGCCGCATATGAGCAGGTATGTTCACGGCTCCGGGAGAGACGACGCACAACTAAATAATCGACCGCAAAGCGGGTTCCCCAAAATTCCGGGTTTGAGCACGGCTGGGTTTTCGCCACCCACCGTGCAGAAATACCGTAGCTATTCATTTTTGGTTCGAGAGGGGAACCGTCATGGCTGAAGAATTCGATTTCCATCCGATGTGGGAGAGCCTCGGCATGAATCTTGCCGACCACGACATGCTGCTGGGCGCCGTGGGCCAGATGTACGGCGATATGTTCCTGACGCAGAACAATCGCCCCAAGTCTACGTCCTACCTGGATTTTGTCGCCACCAACATCCACAGCGGCCGTATTAAGGAGATGCTCGACAAGAAGGAGGCCGGCGAGGCCACCAAGATCGTCGGTTCGTTCTGTGTGTACGTGCCCGAGGAGATCGTGCTTGCCTGCGATGGCATCCCCGTGGGCCTGTGCTCGGGTGCCGACTGGGCGACCGACAAGGTCGAGGAGCATCTGCCGCGCAACACCTGCCCGCTCATCAAGAGCTTTGCCGGCTTTAAGCTGGGCGAGGTTTGCCCCTACATTGAGTCGAGTGATCTGGTGGTGGGCGAGAACACCTGCGATGGCAAGAAGAAGGCCTACGAGTTCTTTGCCACGCAAAAGAACATGTACGTCATGGATATTCCCAACGTGCATGACGAGTCGACGCTCGTGACCTGGAAGGCCGAGGTTAAAAAGCTTGCCGTCAAGATTGAGGAAGAGTGCGGCGTCAAGATTACGCCCGAGCGCCTGAAGGCTGCCATCCACGCCGTCAACGAGAAGCGTCGCGCCCTGCAGCGCCTCGCTGCCACGCGCGCTGCCGACCCGGCGCCCATCAGCGGTCTCGACAGCCTGCTGACCGTTCAGGCCGCCTTTATGGACGACACACCGCGTCTGACCGGAGCCATCAACGATATGGCGGCTGAGTGCGAGCAGCGTGTCGAGGCCGGCGAGGGCGTGGCACCCAAGGGGACCAAGCGCATCCTGTACACCGGTACGCCCATGGCCGT
>DBEXKF010000261.1:0-2833 GCA_048175045.1 Collinsella sp. | reverse complement strand
AATCAGGCGGCGAACGGCACCGTTGCAACAGGTCAACCCCCGCAATGCTTACGAGAGTTGACCAATAGCTTGCCCAAGACGGACCCCCTCTACGGAAGTTCGCGACCACAGAACATAGAGTTAAATCGTTTCAATTAAAACTTCCGGACTTCTCGCTACGAAAACTGAGCCGTTCGCCGAATATTCCGTGCATTTCGCGGTATTATAGGGGCTGCATGTCATGTCCCTTTCGAAGGGTCGCCCGGCAATCGCCAGCCACGACCCCCAGACGGGACGCCAACACGATAGAGAGGAGAGGCATGCAGTACTCACAGGAAGTGGAGAACATGTGCCCCGTTGCCAAGGGTGCATACCACGGCCCCGCACCCATCCCCGAGGAGGGCAAGTGGGTCCAGGCTAAGGAGATTTCCGACATCTCCGGTCTTACGCACGGTGTGGGTTGGTGCGCACCTCAGCAGGGCGCCTGCAAGCTCACGCTGAACGTCAAGGACGGCATCATCGAGGAGGCCCTCGTTGAGACCATCGGCTGCTCGGGCATGACCCACTCTGCCGCCATGGCTTCCGAGATCCTTCCCGGTAAGACCATCCTCGAGGCCCTCAACACCGACCTCGTCTGCGACGCCATCAACGTTGCTATGCGCGAGATCTTCCTGCAGATCGTTTACGGCCGCAGCCAGACCGCGTTCTCCGAGGGCGGCCTGCCCGTGGGCGCCTCCCTCGACGACCTCGGCAAGGGCCTTCGCTCTCAGGTCGGCACCATGTTCGGCACCAAGGCCAAGGGCGCTCGTTACCTCGAGCTCGCTCAGGGCTACGTCACCCGCATGGCTCTCAACGACAAGAACGAGATCATCGCATTCGAGTTCCTGAACCTCGGCAAGTTCACCGACGCCGTCAAGGCCGGCAAGACCCCCGAGGAGGCCATCGCTGGCGCTATGGGCCACTATGGTCAGTGGGAGAACGCTGCCAAGTACATCGACCCGCGCACCGACGAGGAGACTCACTCCGTCGCCAGCGTGTTCCCGGTTCACGAGTAGAAAGGGAGGGAAATAACTATGACTGTTACGTTCGAAGGTTACGAGCGCCGCGCTGACAAGATCAACAAGTGCCTCGCCGACAACGGCATCGCCTCCCTCGAGGAAGCTCTGCAGATCTGCACCGACAAGGGCTTCAACCCGCGTGAGATCGTCAACAACACCCAGTCCATCGCCTTCCAGAACGCCGAGTGGGCCTACACCCTCGGTTGCGCTCTCGCTGTCAAGCGTGGCGCCAAGTCCGCTTCTGAGGCTGCCGCCATCATCGGCGAGGGCATCCAGGCCTTCACCGTTCCCGGCTCCGTCGCCGAGGACCGCAAGGTCGGTCTGGGCCACGGCAACCTAGGCGCTATGCTGCTCTCCGACGACACCGAGTGCTTCGCCTTCCTGGCCGGTCACGAGTCCTTCGCTGCCGCTGAGGGTGCTATCGGCCTGGCTCTGAACGCCAACAAGGCTCGCAAGAAGCCGCTGCGCGTCATCCTCAACGGTCTGGGCAAGGACGCTGCTCAGATCATCGCCCGCATCAACGGCTTCACCTACGTGAAGACCCAGTTCGACTACTTCACGGGCGAGCTCAAGGTCGTCGAGACCATCCCCTACTCCGATGGTCCCCGCGCCGCCGTCAACTGCTACGGCGCCGACGACGTCCGCGAGGGCGTTGCCATCATGTGGCACGAGAACGTCGACATCTCGATCACCGGTAACTCCACCAACCCCACGCGCTTCCAGCACCCCGTCGCTGGCACCTACAAGAAGGAGCGCCTCGAGGCTGGCAAGAAGTACTTCTCCGTCGCTTCTGGTGGCGGCACTGGCCGTACCCTGCACCCGGACAACATGGGCGCCGGCCCTGCCTCTTACGGCATGACCGACACCATGGGCCGCATGCACTCCGACGCCCAGTTCGCCGGTTCTTCCTCCGTGCCTGCGCACGTCGACATGATGGGTCTCATCGGCATGGGCAACAACCCCATGGTCGGTGCCACCGTCGCCTGCGCTGTCGCCGTCGAAGAGGCCCTCAAGGCCTAATCGCGCCCGCGCGATGCTCAGATAGTTGAGCTTTGGAGCCGCTACCTTTCGAGGTAGCGGCTCTTTTTGTTTGCGCTGGCGCAGGGTAGCTAATGCCGATATATCAGCTGGGGCGAAATACGAGATGTGAAGAGATGGAGCGTCAGAGCGTCCATGACGCCCACCTGCCATATTTGCCCTTTACCGATTTGACGGGTCTTTGCGGCCCCATTGCCGATCACCCGTGCGACAATGCGCCGGACGAGAAAGGAATCCGATGGAATCGACTGATGTACTGGTAATTGGATCTGGCATTGCGGGCCTTTGTGCCGCCATCGAAGCGGCACGCACGGGTGCAACCGTCACTGTGGCAAGCGCCGGCAAGACTATGAGTGGATCGAGCTTCTTCCCGGGTACCTGGGGCCTCGGCCTCATCGGTCCCGTCGACGAAGACGACGAGCAGGACCTCATCGACACCATCCAGACCGTCGGCGGCGGTGTCGCCGACCCCGAACTCGTCCAAACGTTCGTCCACGGCATTCCCCAAGCGATTGACTGGCTCGAGCAAGACCTGGGCGTTGAGCTCCAGCGTCCGCAAAGCGCCAAGAGTGCTCAACAAAAGCAATTTATCCCCTGCTTTGACCACAAGACGCGCATGTGGCGCGGCCTCACCCGCAAGCCCCTTGAGGACGCTCTGACGACCTGGATCGAGTCGCTCGGCATTCGCCTGCTCCCCCGCCATGAGCTTATCGACCTTGTTGAGGACACGAACGGCAGAATAACCGGAACCGTACTCT
>DBEXKF010000260.1:0-6625 GCA_048175045.1 Collinsella sp. | reverse complement strand
CGACAAGGCCGTCAAAAAGTTCCGCAAACTCGAGGGCAAGCTGTGGACTCGCGAGTACCTGCTCAAGAGTGCCGAGTTCGATGGAGCGACGATTGCTCCTGCCAACGGTGCTGCCGCCCGTGCCGACGCCATGGGCATGCTTGCCGGCGACGCGGCGGGCAAAAACCCTCTCCGTCAACGCATTGGGCTATAGGATAACACATTTCGCGAGCGCATCGCCGCGTTCCGTTTTGTTCGCGCTGGGTACAAGGCAGGTAGCTGTGCAAATTGGCCGCGCACCCGCCTGCGGCGCTCGGCCTGCGAGATTAAGGATACGGTATGGGAAAGAAACTCGATAAGAAGGCCCAGGCCGCCGTGGCAAAGGCTGCCAAGGGCGTCAAGGCTGCTAAAGTCGACAAGGCCGTCAAAAAGTTCCGCAAACTCGAGGGCAAGCTGTGGACTCGCGAGTACCTGCTCAAGATTGCCGAGTTCGATGGAGCGACGATTGCTCCTGCCAACGGTGCTGCCGCCCGTGCCGACGCCATGGGCATGCTTGCCGGCGAGCATCACAAACTCTTGACCAGCGAGAAGTCCGTTGAGCTCGTACGCTCGTTAGCGCGCGAGACGGTTGCAGGCGGACACGTAGACGACCCGCAGCTGCTCGACGAGATCCGCGTGCTCGGCCGCGACCAGCGCGAGGCAAGCGTCATTCCCACCGAGGAGGCCGAGGCCTGGACCAGGCTCACCTGCGAGGCCGATGCCGTGTGGCACAAGGCCAAGACGGCCAATGACTGGGTGAGCTTTGAGCCCTATGTGGATAGGATCGTCGCCCAACTTAAGCATCAGGCCGAACTTATGGACCCCAAGCGCGACCCATACGATGTTTGGCTCGACCAGTACGAGCGCGGCCTTTCCGCCAAGAGCTTCGATGCGTTTTGCGATGAGGTCAAGGCGACGGTCGTGCCGCTCGTGCACGCCATCGGCGAGCGCGGCCAGCAGCCCGATGCCGACTTTTTGCACGCCCGCGTGCCCGAGGGCGCCCAGCGTGCCATGAGCTTCGACCTGATGAAGCTTGTCGGCCTGGACCTGGATGACACCACACTTGCCTTTACCGAGCATCCGTTTAGCGAGGGCTTCTCGGTGGGCGATGCGCGCATCGCGACGCACATCTACGAGAACGACTGTATCTCCAACGTCTACAGCATCATCCACGAGGCGGGACACGCCATGTACGAGCTGGGCGTCAATCCTGCCTATGCGCGCACCTGTCTTGAGGGTGGTACCTCCATGGGCATCCACGAGAGTCAGAGCCGCTTTTTCGAGAACACCGTGGGTCGCAGCCGCGCCTTTATGGGACCGCTGCTCGAGGTGCTACGCCGCCACGCACCCGAGGTCTACGGCGACGTCGACGAGGACACGCTCTACCACGCCGTGAACATCGCGCAGCCTTCGCTGATCCGCACCGAGGCCGACGAGCTCACCTATCCGCTGCACGTTATGGTGCGCTACGAGATCGAGCGCATGCTGTTTGCCGGCGAGGCCACGGCCAAGGACATCCCCGCGCTTTGGAACCGCTTCATGGATGAGTACCTGGGCATTCCCGTTCCCGACGACACGCACGGCTGCCTACAGGATACGCACTGGAGCGGCGGCTCGTTTGGCTACTTCCCCACGTATGCGCTGGGTAGCGCTTACGACGCCATGTTTGTGCCGGCCATGTGCCGCGACGGCGTCGACCTTACCGGCGCCTGTGCGAGCGGCGACCTGACACCCGTCCGCGCCTGGCTGGGCGAGCACATTTGGCAGTGGGGCCGCGCCAAGGACGCGCCGGAGCTCATAAAGGGCGCGTGCGGCATGTCGTTCGATGCCCGCTACTACTGCAGCTACCTGCAGGACAAGTTCACCACGCTGTACCAACTGTAAGGATTGACCAGCACGCCATCGCCAACCATGTTGACACCGATGTCTTGGCAACGTCAGCGAAAACGACCCTAAGCGAGCAAGGTGACGTGAAATGAAAGGGCGCTGACCTTCTGGTCGCGCCCTTGAAATTGAACGTCAGATTGCCGCTTAGGGTCGTTTGCAGCGTCGAGCAGTTACGCGGTTTGGTAAAACCGCGTAACTATAAAGCTTCCAGCGCGTTGGCGATGCGCTTCATGGCAGCATCGGCGGATGCTTGGTCGGGCGCCTCGGCCAGCACGCGGATAACCGACTCGGTTCCGCTCTTGCGCACGAGCACGCGGCCCTCGCCTGCCAGCGCAGCCTCGGCCTCGGCGATGGCGTTCTGCACGCCCATGTTCTCGAGCGCGGCGTCCTTGTCCGCCACGTGCACGGCCACCTGCGCCTGCGGCAGCAGCTTGCACGGAGCCGTGAGCTGCGAGAGCGTCTCGCGCTCGGCACGAATCACTTCCATCACGCGCAGCGAGGTCATAATGCCGTCGCCCGTGCGCTCGATATCGCCAAAGATCGTATGGCCCGTCTGCTCGCCACCCAGGCTGTAGCCGCCCTCGCGCATCTTGGCATACACGTGACGGTCGCCCACGCCGCTGGTCACGGCGCTCAGACCGGCAAGCTCCAGCGACTTGACCAGGCCAAAGTTGCTGGCAATCGTCGGCACCACGGTACCGCCCGAAAGGCGACCGTGCTTGTTCAGATACACGCCGCACACGTACAGGATCTGGTCGCCGTCTACCACGCGACCGCGCTCATCCACGGCCAGGCAGCGGTCGGCATCGCCATCGTAGGCAAAACCCACGTCCAGGCCCTGCTCCACCACATGGCGCTGCAGACGCTCCATATGCGTGGAGCCGCAGTCGACGTTGATGTTAAAGCCATCGGGCGCGGCATTGATCACGCGCACGTCGGCGCCGAGCGCGTCAAACACCGGCTTGGCCACCGAGGAAGCCGAGCCGTTGGCGCAGTCGATACCGATCTTGACGCCCTGCAGCGAAAAGTTCGCACTTGCAATGAGCGAAGCAATGTAGCGGTTGCGGCCCTGCATGTAGTCCACCGTGGCACCGATGTGGTTGCCCGTGGCCAGCGGAACTTCGCTCTTGCCATCGATGTAGTCCTCGATGAGCTCCAGTACGTCCTCATCCATCTTAAAGCCGTCGCTGTTGACGAGCTTAATGCCGTTATCGCAAAACGGGTTGTGGCTTGCGCTGATCATGATGCCGCAATCGAAGCAGCCCTCCACGGTCTGATGCGCCACGCCCGGTGTGGGGATCACGTGCAGCATATAGGCGTCCGCACCGCTCGCGACCAGGCCGCTCACCAGCGCCGCCTCGAACATATAACTCGAGCGACGCGTGTCCTTGCCCACGATGACGCGTGCCTTGCGCTCGCGGTTGGCGCCGTAATACCAGCCCACAAAACGGCCAATCTTATAAGCGTGCTCTACCGTCAGCCCAACGTTGGCCTCACCGCGAAAGCCGTCGGTGCCAAAGTACTTCATGCGCTCTCCTTACAAAATAGGGGCGGACAGATTGCCTGTCCGCCCCAAAATGGTACTCGATTATCTGCGCTACCAGAAAAACCCTACGCCGACGCGCTGTCGCGAGCCGCCTGGCATGTAGGGGTCTGACGCAGCGTAAGAGGCTTGTCCCCCGCCTCGGCCGACGTGGTCAGCGTATACGTGATCGTCGTCGTCTCGCCAGCATGCAGGTCAACGGTGCCCGAATAGAAGGGGATTCCATGCCACGTAGCGGCACCAAGACCAAACTGGGTACCCTCAACCGTAAGGTCACTGATGTTGCCACCCGTCGGGGCAAACAACGAGACATTCAGACGCTCGTCGTCACGCGCGGCATCGGGCGCGCTCGCCGCAACGTAGTCGGGCAGCTTGCCAGCCTCCTCCTGCGTCATGATGTTCGTCAGGGTAACGGTGATGCGATAGGAGCACGTGCCGTCGCCGTTCTTCACGCCCTGACCAATCTGAGTGTCGGCGTTCAGATACCAGTCGAGCTTGGAGAAGCTCAGGTTGTTAAAGTAAACGCCGGCAACGGGATCGGCACTCGGATCATCCGGATCGGGCAGCGAAGCGTCAATGCCCGTCTCTTTGATGGCATTCTGCTCATCATCGTTTCTCATCCACGCGATCAGGCGGCCCTCTTCGGCACCGCGCTCAACGGCGCTGACAAGCTTCGTAACATCGACATCGCCGATACCGCCAAGGACCTTGTCGAAGGCAGCGCTGGCGACGGATGCAAAGATGCCGTCCGACTCCTCGACCGGATAGTTCCAGTACACATCGTGCATGAGGACCTTTGCGGCGTTGGTGCCGTCGACAACAGTTCCGTCGGGCAGTGACACGTTACCGACCAGGCCCAGCAGATACTGCAGGAACACCGGGTCGATACCGATGACGCCATCAACGTCCTGTCCATACTGGGACTTCCACAGCGCGGCGACACGCTGCGAGTTGCGGGGCCAATCAGGCGAATAGGTATTGCCCGAGTTGTACAGGTTGCTGTGGTTGCCGAACAGCGCCTCATCCTCTTCGTCGGCGCTCTCGACCGCCTCATCCTCGCTGAGTCCAATGCGGGGAACAAACTCGCCAATCGACATCTGACCGTCGGTGACCGAAATCAGGCCCTGCGAACCGCCAAAGCCGCCGCAGGCACGAATCTCGACGTTGTTCATGGCGTACACAAGGTAGTTGCGCGTCTGGCCGTTGGCGCCGAGCATCTGGGGAAGGACGGGGGCGACCTTCTCCGCCGCGTCAACCGCGCCGTTGAGGGTGGCAAAGCCGTCCTTGGCCTTATCGACCAGCTCGGTCACCTGGGAAATATGAGTATCGCCAATGCCCTGGATCTTCTCGTTGGCGCTCTTGAACACCTTCGAGCTGCTGGAAAGCGAATCGGCGACCGCCTGTAGCGCGGACACGTTAATCATGCCGTCCTGGAACAGCTTGCCGGGCGTGGCCTGCGAGAGGTTATCGGCCATGGGAACCAGCGCGTTGCTCGAGACATCGGACAGGGCATCAATCATGGTGCGGGCTGCGTTGATGTCGCTGCCATACACCGGGATAAACGAAGCCGCCGTCCACAGCGGGCTCGAGGTCTCCGCCTTCATGCTGTTGCAGAGCTCATCGATCTTCTTCGCGTCGTCAGGCAGCGTCGAAAAATCGCCCGACGTGACCTTGTCCTTAAGGCCACCGACGATCTCGACAGCCTCCTTCGCTTCGCTCTTTACGGTCTTTGCCGAGTTAAGCAGCATAAAGCCGCTTGCGCCAAGCGCAACGAGAAGCACCGCGACTACAGCGGCAATAATGGCGCCGGTGTGACGCTTTTTGCGCTCGCCCTTGCGATGACGATGACGGACCAGACCGTCAGAGGTCGAACTCGACGAAGCGTCGCTACCGTAGTTCAAGCCAAAATCGTAATAATCTTCCTTGGAACCCGAGCCCGCAAACTCGGCACCGCTATCATCCAGGCGGGCGAACGTGCCAGTCTCGGAGGCGCCGGTGTAAATCGTGCCAAGGTTACCCGTAAGCCCCGCGCCACCGGCAGAGGGAGTATTGTTGGCGGCCTTGTCGGCATTAACGTTGCCGGCGGCATTCGCGGCGTTGGCAGCACCCGCGTTGTTCGCGGGTACCGAAGGAGCCCCGATCGGCTGCGACGCGGAGGTTGCACCGCCCGCAAAGACATTCCCTCTTGCACGGCCGGTCTTTTTTGCCTTTTGAGACTGCTCGTACAGAGCGGTAAACATCGCCGTCTCGCCCGGGGACACGCGCTTACCGGAACCGCCCTGTCCAGCGCCGCCCGGCGTGCCGGCCTTACCAGCCCCGTTCGGACGCGGCGGAACTGCAGGACGGCCGCTATCGCTGCCCTTAAAGTGATTACCAGCCATAAAGAAATCCTCGCAATTGAGTCGCAATGAAAAAGTCCATAACGTTACTAGTTTATGGCATTTTGAGCATCGACAGCTAAACTCCAGACACGGACATCAATTGGCGAAAATGCGGCACAACACCTTTTCCGTCTTGGCGGCGGCGCCAGCTACACCGTGAGGAACATCATCACGATGATCATGACAAAGCCGATAAGATCGGTCGGCAAAAACACCGTCCCCAGCATAACGGCGCTGGTGATGGTCGCCGAAACCGGCTCCACAGTTCCGATGAGGCTCGCACGCACCGAGCCGATGTCCTTGACGCCCTGCATATAGAGCATGTACGCCAAAAACGAGCCCACGACCACAAACACCGCGAGCGCCTCGACGCCGGCGGCATCGAGCGCCGGCATATGGGCCCAAGGCTGCACGATGGTGCAGGTGATGATACCAGCCGTGAGCATGGCTGAGCCCGTAACGATGGGACTGCCGTATTCGGGCAGAATCTTGGCGGGAATCACCGCCATGCAGGTGGCGCTCACCGCGCACATAAGACCCGCCACCAGACCGAGCGGCGAGATGCTCAGGCTCGTGGGGTCGCCGCCGGTGGCGATTAAAAACGTGCCGCCAAGGGCCAGGCCGATACCGATAACCTCGCGCATGCGCGGTTTGCGGCGATCGGTGATACAGGTATATCCCATGATGATGACCAGCTGCAGGCACTGAAGGACCGTCGCGGTTCCGGCGTTGGTCAGGCGCACGGCCGAAAGATAGCAAAACTGGTTGAACAGCAGGCCAAAGGCGGTAAAGAGCA
>DBEXKF010000259.1:0-9766 GCA_048175045.1 Collinsella sp. | reverse complement strand
CTGGGGCTTAGGTGCCGGAGCGGTGGCAGGCGCGGGGGCCGCAACGGGCTGAGGCGTCGGAGTCGGCGCAGGCTGAGGTGCAGGCGCTGCAGGCTTGGAAGCTGACACGGACGCAGAACGGGGCGCAGGCTGAGCCGCCGGAGCGGCAGCACCACGGTCCCAAGGCATACCGCCCTGGCGCGCGGACGTAGCAGCGGGGACAGCGGATGCCGCCGGAGCGGCAGCACGGGCGCCCGAAATGAGCGTCGGCTGCTGGGCAGCAGCGGGTACGGATGCTGCAGGCGCGGCGGCCTGAGCAGCAGCCACGCTCGCCGGAACGGCGGCATTGGCAACCATGGCCTCCAAGCGAGCCACGCGCTCGGCCAATGCCTCAATCGTTAAATCAGCCTCGGGACGCGCCAGACGCGTGCAGGCAATCTCGAGCACCAGGCGCACGTCGCTCGCGCCCCTCATCTCCAGTGCGGCATCGTCGAGCACCGTCAGCACGCGGGCCAGGCGGTCGGCAGGATGCTCGCCAAAGGCAGCGGCCTCGGCAGCAAGCGCCTCGGCCTGCTCGGAGCCGCCCTCAAACAGCTCGGCACGGGCACCGGCAACGCAGGCAACGTACACGTCACGCACATGCGCCACCAGGTCGCGCGTCAGCTCCAGCAGGTCATTGCCCTCCTCGACCTGCGCACGGATCAGTCCATAGAGCTCGGCAACATCGCGATCGGCAATGGCGCGGGAAAACTTGCCCAGAATCTGGTCCGAAACCTCGCCCAAAAGCGAGCGGGCATCGTCCGCATGCACGGCGCCGTTGCCAAAAACGCTCAGCTGCTCCAGCGTGGACAACGCGTCGCGCATGCCGCCCTTGGCATGGCGCGCCACGATGGCCAGCGCCTCGTCGTCGTAATCGAAGCCCTCCTGCTCGCACACGTAAGACAGGCGATGCTCGATATCCTCGTTGCCGATGCGGTGGAAATCGAAGCGCTGGCAGCGCGAGAGGATGGTCTCCAGAATCTTTTGCGGGTCGGTGGTGCACAGCACAAAGATCACGTGTGCCGGCGGCTCCTCGAGCGTCTTGAGCAGCGCGTTAAACGCCGCCGTTGTGAGCATGTGGACCTCGTCGATGATATAAATCTTGTACTTGCCGCGCACCGGGGCAAAGTTGACGGAGTTGATGATTTCCTCGCGCACATTGTCCACGCCCGTGCGGGAGGCGGCATCGAGCTCGTAAACGTCTGGGTGGTTGCCCTCGGCGATGAGCTCGCATTCCTCACAGGTGCCGTCGGGCATGCAGCCGCTCGCACCCTCGGCGCGCGCCGCCTCGGCATTGCGGCAGAGCAGCGCCTTGGCAAGAATACGCGCCATGGTGGTCTTGCCCGTGCCGCGCGGTCCGCAGAACAGGTAGGCGTGGGACAGGCGCCCCTCGGTGATGGCGTGCTCGAGCGTCGAGACGATATGCTGCTGGCCCACCACGGAGTCGAAGGTGAGCGGGCGATACTTTCGGTACAACGATTCCATGGGTGCTCCCCCGGGTATACTGAGTCTTGTTGCCGCGGCGGCCATGCGGTCGCACGGCATACTGCATTCCATAATACCCGTACGGCGAGCCCGCCGCGATAGGAGTCCAAAGAGCATGGCAGACGCAGAGAGCAACCTCGTCCCCTCCGAAGCAGCCGACCAGGTCGAGGTCGCGCTCGAGGAGCAGGCCGCAGCCGACGACGGCATCCTGTACCTCAACGAGTACCAGTACGAAAACGACCTGGTCACCGACTTCGCCCGTCTGGTCGCCTCGCCCAGGCGTCGCGGCTCGCTGTATGTCGCCGCGGCAATTGCCGCGCTCATCGGCATCGGCATGCTGGTGGCCGGCGGCAACTGGATCAAGTTTGGCGTCGTCCTGATCGTATTCGGCGCCTTTTTGGCCTGGTGGAGCAAAAACCTGCACCACACCCTCGCCCGCGACTTTATCGACGCCGTCGAGGCCGACGAGTCCATGGGTGGCCGCTATCGCCGCGTCGCCGCCAACGAGGACGGCCTGATGGTTTGGGGCAAGAGCGGTAAGTCACAGTTCTTCCCGTTTGACAAGCTCGACCACGTACTCGACGGCGAGCGCATCTTTGTGGCCATGTTCGCCGACCAGGGCGTGACGATCCCCAAGGACACCTTCGTCCGTGGCGATGCCGAGCAGTTCGGCCCCTTCCTCAAGGCCCGCATCAACAAAAAACTCCGCATCGAGACCAAGAAGAAGAAAATGAAGGCCGAGAAGGCCGCCGCCGAGGCCAAGCAGGGCGACAAGCCCCAGGAGACCAAGGGCAAGCAGCGCAAGCAGAAGAAGAACAAGAAGAAGCGCTAGGCCGGACGCAAGGTCCAGACCCCAGACGGAGCTTAAATTGAATGTCGCCCACCTGCGCGTGCTACACTAGCAGCATCTATGCCACCGCGAACGGCTCGGCTCCGCGCCCGCCACTCGCAAACGAACTTTAAACGCACGAGGGTTGGCCATGCCGCTTTTCTCGCAACATACCGCCCGGTTCTCGCCGGACGTTCCTTTGGAGGGCACCAGCTCTCGCGAGCTGCTCAAGCGGTACCAGCCGCTCGAGACACTTGCGACCGGCGGTTTTGGCTCCATCGAGATCTGCCGCGACACGCACCTGCGCCGCCGCGTCGCCATTAAACGCATCCCCCTTATCAACGGTGCCGGCATGCCCGCCAGCGACATCATGGATGTCCTGCGCGAGGCGCACACCGCCGCTATGCTTCAACATCCCAATATCGTGCAGGTTATCGACTTTACGCACGACACAGCCTATGCCTACCTGGTTATGGAATATGTCGATGGCATGTCGCTGGCCGAGTTTTTGCACCGCGTGAACGGCCACTCACTTACCTTTGACGAGGCCGCAGCCATTGCCGATGCCCTGGGCCAGGCGCTCACCTTCGCCCATAGTAATGGCGTACTCCACCTGGACATTAAGCCCGCCAACGTGCTCATCGACCACTCGGGCAATGTAAAGCTCACCG
Source organism: Collinsella sp. (assembly GCA_048175045.1). Classification (GTDB taxonomy): domain Bacteria; phylum Actinomycetota; class Coriobacteriia; order Coriobacteriales; family Coriobacteriaceae; genus Collinsella. The sequence continues at coordinate 6,763 of DBEXKF010000259.1, read as the reverse complement.
ACTTTGGCATGGCGCGACTGTCGTCCGCCGGTGGCTTTGGCGGCTCGCGCGGCGGCACCATCGGCTACATGCCGCCCGAGCAGCTCGATATCGAGACCGGCACGGTCGATGAGCGCGCCGATGTCTTTGCCCTCGCCTGTGTAATCTATGAGGGCCTGTGCGGCAGCGCTCCCTTTATGGCGGCCACGCCCGCCGACTCGCTCGACCGCATCATCGGCGGCGCCACCTATCCCAGCGAGCTGATACCACACTTTCCCCCGGGAGCCGAGGCCGCGCTCATGAGCGCGCTCTCCCCCATGCCGCAGGACCGCCCCAGCAGCGTCGAGACATTTTGCGACCAGCTCCTTGCCGGTCTGGGCAGCGTGCGCGAAGGCCGTCGCAGCCTGGAGCAAATGGTTGGCGAACTTTCGGATGACGAGCAGGAGCTCGACGATATCGAGCCGTCGCACTACGAGGACGACGCCATCGAGGTCGACCCCGCACTCGGCTGGGCGGGCACGCGCTGGAGCCATGCGCGCGACTACACCATGCGCACTATCTCGGCGCTAACGTGCGGCACCTTTAGCTTTTTGCTGATGCAAACGGCCGGGGTCGCGGCGCTTCCCGGCCTGGTCATTGCGGCCATCGCGATCGGAGTGGCGGCTGGCCTGGCCCCCCAGATTGGCTCGGCCATCTCGGCTGTGGGCTTTTTGGTGCTCATGGCCAACGCCACCATGCAGGCACAGGGCATCCTGTCGATGCTGCCGGTCGCGGTGATCTTTGCCGCTGCCATGTCCGGTTGGTGGATCGCCTGGGGTCGCACCGAGGCTGCCGCGAGCGCCGCGCTCACCTGTGCACTCGCGTTTGGCTGTCTGACCGGCAATACCTTCCTGGCAGCTGGGGTCGCCGCCGGCGTCGCGTCATTTTGGCTCGGCCCGGCAAGCGCCGCCGCGGCAACGGGCATGGGCGCGCTTTTTGCCCGTCTGGCCACGGTCGCGCTTTCAGCCGGAGGCGTACTGGGGCTCGGTAACGTTGCCGCAGCGCTGGGAGACCCGCTCCTTTTGGCTGCCTTTGTGCTGGTCGCGGCAACTGCCGCGGCGTCATCTGCGCTGCTCAATGCCCATGCCAAGCGTGCCAATCAGGGCTCAAACCTTGCCGCAATCGCCGCAATCGCTGTCACCGGCATCGGCTGCGCAGCGGCGTCCTGTCTTGCACACCATATGGAAATTGCCAGCCTTGCAGCCGCGGTCGTCGCCAAGGCGGCGGTTGCGGGAACCCTATCCTCTATAATCGTTGGGATATGCCTATATTTGCTCGGATACCAAAGAACCTATACGGAGAGTGATCTTTCGTGAACTTCCTGAACATCTTCGAGGACCACGTGGCCGGCATCTTCGGTGCCACCCGTGCCCCGTTCTCCTTTAAGAAGCTTGCCAAGCAGGCCGCTCGCGACATGGAGGATCAGACTCTGGTGATCAACGGCGTCAACACGGCGCCGGCACTCTATACCATCCTTATCGCCGCCGACGACGATCCCATGCTCGCCCCGTTCTACCCCGAGCTTTCGCGCGAGGTCCGCGAGTTTGTGAAGGCACAGGCCGAAAAGCGCCGCTATGTGTTTGTCGGCGAGCCCCTCGTGCGCTTTATGATCGATCCGCAGCTGCGTGCCGGCAAGTTCTCGGTCTTTGCTGAGAACGTCGATGCCCCCACGCTCGGCCGCCTGTACGAAGAAGAGCGCGCCTATCAAAACGGCCTGGGCCAGAACAACTCCGCGGCAAGCCGTGCCGCCAGCGCCCCGCGCGCCGGCCAGCAGCAGTTTGCTGCCCCGCAGCAGCAGCGCCCCGCCGCCATGCCCCAGCAGCAGCCGACGCCTCGCGCCGCCGCTCCCGACCCGCTTGCCGTGGCAGACCCCTTCGCGCCTAGCATCCCCGACCCCGCCGCTCCCATCCCGGTGCCGCAGACCGTCTCGCGTGACGCGCTTGCCGGCATGGGCGGAGCCGCCGCGACCGGTGCCGCCGTGGGCCTAGGCGCCGCAGCCGGCATCGCCTCCAACATGGCGAGCACTCGCGCCCCGCAGCGTCCGCTCGCCCAGCTCGTCGACGTCGTGAGCGGCGAGAGCCATAGCATCACCTCCGCACAGGTGACCATCGGTCGCGAGCGCTCAGTTTCCGACATTGCCCTGCGCGACCCCAACGTGTCGCGCCGCCACGCCCAGCTCACCTTTACGGGCTCGGATTGGTCGATCGAGGATCTCAATTCCACCAACGGCACGCTCGTCAACAACCGCCGCATTACGCGCTGCCCGCTGCGCAACGGCGATCTGCTGACGTTTGGCCTGAGTACCTTTGAATTTAGGGGATAGTCGCTTATGAACATCGATATCGTCCTTTTTGCAGGCCGCATCGTCCTGGTCGCCCTGCTCTATATCTTTCTGTTCGCCGTCATGAAGACCGGCGTGGGACTTGTGCGTGGACAGCGCCGCGACTCGGCTATCTGGACGATCGATGTGGACAAGGGTCCGCGCGGTATCCGCGGCATCCACGTAGACATGCTCGGCCCCGTCATCGTCGGTCGCTCGCCATCTTCGGACATCTGCATCAACGAACCGTTCGTTTCAGCCTCGCACGCGCGCTTTTCGCTGCAGGGCCCGGCGCTCATCATCGAGGACCTCAACTCACTTAACGGCACGCTCGTCAACGGCCGCCAACTCGTGGAGCCCGCGACGCTGCGTGAGGGCGACGAAGTCCAGATTGGCGACGTGGTCATGAAGGTGAACCGTCGATGATCGACGAGGAGAACAAGTCCGCAACTATGACCGAGGCACCGGCCGCCGCCACAGCTGCGCCGGCCCACGCCGCTCCGGCGGGCTCCGCACCCGTGGAGCCCGAGGACACCGTGTTCTCCCTGCCTCTTTCGCATGTAACGCATGATATTTCGGATCTCGCCGATAACGAGGACGAAGAGGATGCCGTAGCGGCGCCCATCGGCGCACATGCTGCGGAACAGCCCACAGCGCCCGAAGCAACCCCGGCGCCGGCTCACTTTGCAGAGCCCGTCGCCGCGGCAATCAACGAGAGCGCTGCGGTGTTTGCGGCACCCGAGCCCGCCGCGCCGGCGTTTCCCATGGCCCCGGCGTCCGAGGTTGCGCCCGCGTCTACGCCGGCGCCCGAGCCTATAGACGTCAGCCCGCAAGACGACGAGTCGACCGCCCGCGTGTCCGAGGAGCCCGACTCCCCGGACACCGGCGATTCTGAATCAAACGCCGTGACCGACACCGTCTCTCCCGGTGACACCGCCGAAATCGACGTTGCCGCCGTTGAGGCCAAGCTCAAAGACCCCGGCTCGACCATGAGCTTTGAGCCCCTGACCGAGGAGCGCATCGAGACCGACTCGACCTATGATGCCGGCACCACCACGCAACTTATGTGGGGCGCCCGCTCCGACGTTGGCTGCGTGCGCCCGCACAATGAGGATTCCTACCTGGTGCAGTCGCCGCTCTTTTGCGTATGCGACGGCATGGGTGGTCACGCTGCCGGCGAGGTAGCCTCTTCCATCGCCGTCGAGACTATTGCCAAGACGGCCCCACAGTCCGCCGACGCAGCACGCCTGGCCGCAGCCGTCGAGGCAGCCAACGCCGCCGTAATCGAGGCGGCCCTGAACGGCCTGGGCAAGCCCGGCATGGGCTGCACAGCCACCTGCGCCTACATCGAAAACGACACGCTCGCCATCGCCCACGTGGGCGACTCTCGCGCCTATCTGCTCCACGAGGGCACGCTCATCCGCGTGACCCGCGACCACTCCTACGTGGAGGAGCTCGTGGACGCCGGCGAGATCACGGCAGACGAGGCTCGCGTCCACCCCAACCGTTCGGTCATCACCCGCGCACTGGGCTCGGACCCCGCCATGTATGCCGACCACTTCACTCTGCATATCGAGGAAGGCGACCGTCTGATCCTGTGCTCCGACGGCCTCTCGAGCATGATTCCCGATAGCGATATCGAGAACATCGCCACGCAGTCCTCAACCGCGCAAATCTGCGTCGACAACCTAGTGGACGCGGCGCTTGCCGCCGGCGGCCACGACAACGTGACCGTAGTAGTCGTTGACCTGGTTGACGATGGCGTTATGCGCGAGGCGCAACGCGTGCGTCGCCGCAACATTACTATCGCCGCCATCCTGGCCCTCGTCTTTGTGCTGGCAGCTGGCATCTGGGCCTACACGGGTGTCACCGGCTCATACTACCTGGGTACCTACCAGGGCAATGTCGCCGTCTGGCGCGGTCTGCCCGGCAAGCCGCTCGGACTCAAGCTCCACTGGCTCGAGAGCGAAACCAGCATTAAGCTGTCCGACCTGCCCGAAGACACGCAAAACCGCCTCAAGGCGGGCATTCCGCAAACAAGTGTCGACGATGCGCAGGACACGATATCCAAGTACCGCCACCAGATCGACGAGGAGCAGACCCGCCAGGTGATCGACGCGCAAACGATTCGCGACAACACCAATCAGGGATCGACCTCCGAATCAGATTCCGAGAAAACCGCCGAACAGTCCGCCGAGGCCGAAGCCTCCGATAAGAATTAGAAAGGGAGTGCCGCTTATGAGTCGCCGCAACACCGAGCTGCTCTTGCTCATCGCCTCGGCGTTCCCCGTCATCCTGCTGTATGCGATGTACGTCCTCACCGCGGGCGCTGCCATCTCCTTTGAGACGCTCGCCGTACCGATCGGCCTCTTTGCCGCCTTTGCCGCGGCCCACATTGCCGTGCGCATCTTGGCGCCCGGTGCCGACCCCGCCATCCTGCCCATCGTATTTATACTTTCGGGCATCGGCATCACGTTCGTGACGCGTCTCGCCCCCGCTCTCGCCATCTCACAGCTCATCATCCTGTTTGTCTCGGTGGCGCTCATGGTGGGAACGCTCGCGTTGGTTAAGAACCTCGACGTGGTCATGCGCTACAAGTACACCTTTGGCATCATCGGCATCATCCTGCTGATGCTGCCTATCTTTATCGGCACCACGATCTCGGGCTCCAAGCTGTGGATTCGCATCGCGGGCTTTACCATCCAGCCCGGCGAGTTCGCCAAGGTCTTTATCGTCCTGTTCCTGGCCGGCTACCTAGCCGAGAACCGCGAGCTGCTCTCCATCTCCAACCGCAAGATCCTGGGCTTTAAGATTCCTCGCCTGCGACTGCTGCTGCCGCTGTTTGCCGTATGGGGCGTGTGCCTGCTCGTCGTCGTCTTCGAACGCGATCTGGGCTCTGCCGTACTGTTCTATACCATCTTCTTGCTGATGCTCTACGTTGCCACGGGGCGCTTTTCGTATGTCGTTATCGGCCTTGCGCTCTTAGCCGTTGGAGCCGTGGGCGCCTACAAGTTCCTGTCGCACGTTCAGGTGCGTTTCCAGGTTTGGCTCGATCCGTTTAAGGACGCCCAGGGCCAGGGCTACCAGATCGTCCAGTCGCTCTTCTCGCTTGCCGATGGCGGTCTGGTCGGTGTTGGCATCGGCAACGGCATGGCCAACAACATCCCTGTCGTCGAGTCCGACTTTATCTTCTCGGCTATCGGCGAGGAGATGGGCCTTTTGGGCGGCGGCGCCGTGCTCATCCTGTTTATGCTCTTTGCCGTGCGTGGCCTCACCACAGCCGCCCGCGCTAAATCCGACCTCGCCGCCTTTAGCGCCACCGGTCTTACGGCAGCCATCAGCTTCCAGGCCTTTTTGATCGTGGGCGGCGTCACCCGCCTGATCCCGCTGACCGGCGTCACTCTGCCCTTTATGAGCCAGGGCGGCTCCTCGCTGCTGGCAAGCTTTATCATCGTCGCGCTCCTGCTACGCGCCGGTGACGAGGCGACCGGACGCGAGGCAGAGCTTACCGGCACCGGCACCATGGCCGCCATCACCGATGATCAGGTCGCATCGGCCGCTGCCCCGACGGGCACACGCTTTGCCACCTCGTCTTCCTACGGCAGCGGTAGCCATTCCGTCGGCTCGCGCATGCGCCGTCGCCTGCTCGACACGCCTGAATCCGGTGTGCTCGGCCGCGTTGCGCTTGCCAACCGTCTAACCCGCGCGGTGCTCGCCTTTACGGCGCTGTTCGCCATCCTTATCGGCAACCTCACCTATGTCCAGGTCATCAAGGCCAAGGACTATCAGGACATGCCGACCAACAACCACACCATCGCCCGCTCCAAGTACATCCAGCGCGGTTCCATCATCACGTCCGACGGCGTGACGCTGGCCGAGTCGCTGCAGCAGGAGGACGGCACCTACGTACGCTCCTACCCCAACGGTAACCTGGCAGCGCACGTGGTTGGCTACGTGAGCCAGCAGTATGGCACCACCGCCATCGAGAGCGTCATGAACGACACGCTCACCGGTTCTAAGGACTACTCCAGCTGGAACAACGCCATCGCGTCGCTCGCGGGCCAGACCCAGCCGGGCAACACCGCCAAGCTCACCATCGACTCGCGCATCCAGACGGCGGCCGAGCAGGCACTCAAGGGCTTTAAGGGCGCTGTAGTGGTCATCGACCCGCGTACCGGCGCGGTGCTCGCATGTGCCAGCTCGCCCACCTACGACAACACCAACATCGATGCCCTGCTGCAGACGGGCGGCGGCGAGGACGGCTCCATGTACAATCGCGCCATGGACGCGCTGTACACGCCGGGCTCAACGTTTAAGGTCGTTACGCTTTCCGCGGCACTCGAGACCGGTACCGCCAGCCTTACCAGCACCTACCAGGCGCCCGGCTCCATGGACATCGGCAACGCACCGGTCACCAACAATGCC
>DBEXKF010000258.1:0-2849 GCA_048175045.1 Collinsella sp. | reverse complement strand
CCACCCCCGATAGGGGCAGGTCGCCGCGATACCTCTCACGGTTCATAGCGATGAGTCCTCTGTGTATGCCCGCTTCGGCAGGCAGATCTGTTGAACGGATTTATTATACCGTGCAGCGCGGACGCAAAACGCCGCGGTGCGCCGCGGTTTCGGCAAACGATGGCGGTAATGGCCTCGAAATAATCGAGCGTTTCAACCGCACGGACGCATACGAGCGTCTAGCATATCCATACAAACGAGTTCGCGGATAAAGGGAGTCACTGGACATATGAAGCACTGGGCTGGACTGGGAAAGTGCCTCGCGGGGCATATGCAGATCATCGTTCCGATTTGTGTGGCGCTCGGCGTGCTCTTTCCCCAGCAGATCGGCGTGCTCAAGCCCATTGTTCCCGCCCTCTTCGCCTTTATGACGTTTCAGGGCGCGCTCAGCAACACCTTTCACCAGGTAGCCGAGGTGTTCCACCGTCCGCTACACCTGATTCTGGCGCTGCTGGTCTCGGCAGTGCTTATTCCCATCGCGGCGTATGCCATAGGGTCACTCTTCTTTGGTTCCAACCCCAACCTTGTCTGCGGCATCGTGCTCGAGTACAGCGTACCCGTGGCAGTCACTGCCTTTATGTGGATCAGCATGTTCGGCGGCAACGGCCCGCTCGCGCTCACCATCATCCTGACGTCCTCGATTATCTCGCCTGTGACGATTCCGCTCACGCTGAAGCTCTTGCTGGGTGCCACCGTCTCGATCGATGTGCCGAGCATGATGCAGGACATGGCCTTTATGATCGCCATCCCCGCCGTGCTCGGCATCGTGATCAACGAGCTCACACGTGGATGGGGACACGAGAAGCTCTCCCCCGCGCTCTCGCCCGCCTGCAAGTTCATGATGATGGGCGTTATCGCGTCCAACTCCACCGCCATAAGCGAGTACGTGCTGCACATGAACATGGTACGCCTGGAAGTCGCCCTCTTTATTCTGGTGTTCGCCATCAGCGGTTTTGTCGTGGGCATTCTGGTCGCCCGCGCGCTGCATCTGCCATATAGCGAAACGACCACCATGTGCTTTACCTGCGGCATGCGCAATATCTCTTCGGGCGCCGTCATCGCCACGCAATACTTTCCGGGCGAAGTTGTGTTTCCCGTCATGTGTGGAACGTTGTTTCAGCAGGTGCTCGCCTCGCTTATCGGGCACTTCTTTGAGCGTCTGACCGGCGAGGAGCGCGCCGCCCAGCGCAAGCGCGTCGAGGCCGGCCGCGATGCAATGGCGCGCTAAACCGTCCGCAGTGTGCGGGCGCTCACTTTACGATGTGAGCGCCTCCAGATGTGCGCGGAGTCGCTCCGCATCGACATCGAGCGTGGTCTCAGCATTGACCTGGGCCAAACGATAGCCGACAAAGTAGGGCGAAACCACCCAACGCGGCAGCGCTTTGGCAATGGTCCGGTCGCTCATGTGATAGAAGAACAGGTTGTACGACTCTGCACGACCGCCATGGTGCTCGTGCAAGATATAGCGCAGAGCTACCTGGATTGCATCGGCGAAGAGATTCGCCTCGGCTTGGTCTCTCGTGTCATCGCTGGCGGCGATTCCCTGCGGGGCTGAAACGTTGATCTCAAAGAACCCCATGATCGGTTCGGTTGAGATATTGACCGAGATCCTCCCCTGTTGCCAGACATTGATGCCTTCGAAATTGGCAGAAGTCAGCGAAGTGTAGCCGTCTTCCTGCTCCAAACCCACAATCTGCATGTGCGGATGCACGAGACTACCGCCCGAGAGCGGACCCTTGTTCTTGTACATGAGCACGCTTCGATACTGCTGTGAATCGATCATCTGCTGCCAACAACCCAGGGCAAACCGCATCACATGGTGGAGTTCATCCGGCTCGTAGGTCACCAGGTCGGCGTCGTGATCGGCCGACTCGATCAGCACGGTTTGACGGGTGGCGCGCAGGGTCTTGAACTTATTCTCGAGCCAAATGCAATCGCCATCACGGCGAATGATGTCGGTGAGCCCTTCTGTATCGCAAAAAGGGCACGCGGTGCCAGGGCGACGATTATCGTCGGGCTTACCGCTCGCCTGCTGAACGTCAAATACCAGCGCCACGGGTTATACCTCCAGCGGCACGATCTTGGTGCCATGGAGCTCGGAGACGCCTAGCGCCGCCGCGACCGCGTCGCGATTTGCCGTAGTGATGCCGCCGCCGGGAAGGATGGTCAAACGATCGCCCGCATACTCGATTAAACGAGCCAGGTAATCGAAATTATCCTCGATCGACGTACCGGCAGCGCCGCCATGCGTGAGGATGCGCGTAACGCCGCAGTCGGCAAGTGTATCAATCGCATCGAGCTGAGCCTCGGGCGAGAGCTGGTCAAATGACATGTGGAAGGTGATGTCGATGGGATCACGCTTACATTCCTCGGTCGCGCAGCCCGCAGCCATCACGAGGGCGCCAAGCGTAAGTTCGTCGAGCGCCCATCCGCCAGCGCAGGGTTTGCAGCAGCCAAAGACCAAGCCGTCAACGCCCGCACTCACGGCAAGGCCCAAGTCCATCTCCATCATGCGCAGCTCATCCTGGTTGTAGTGAAAGTCGCCGCCACGCGGACGGATCATGCACATCACCCGTGCATCGTGTTCGTGGGCATAGTTGGTCGTAGCGCTGATAACGCCGGCCGAGGGCGTGGTACCACCGACGGCAAGGTTATCGCACAGCTCGATGCGCCTTGCACCGGCATCGATAGCCGCCGGCACCCGCTCAAAGTTCTCGGCACAAAACTCGTACAGCATAGATAGACCCCCAAAGACAGCAGATGTTTTCCGACGGGCATTGTCACACATCCCCATGAAGTTGCGGTGGAAT
>DBEXKF010000257.1:0-7204 GCA_048175045.1 Collinsella sp. | reverse complement strand
TACTCCGCACGCGCGTCTGATAAAACGCTTTTCTTTAACTAAGTAAAGTATTTTCATTTGGCTGAAACTAAAGAGGCCCGCCACCGTAAGCGGTGACGGGCCTCAACTGCACGCTTTGCGCGCCGGCTCGAGCTACGCGTTCTTTTTGCCAAGCTTAGCCTTAACCAGACCGACCACGGTCGGGATGATCGACACGGCAACGATGCCGACGATTAGCAGCTCAAAGTGCTCCTGCACAAAGGGGATGCCGCCAAAGAAGTAGCCCAGCAGTGTAAAGAGCGTCGACCAGGTAATGCCGCCCAGCACGTTAAAGATGACAAAATTGCGCCAGTGCATGCCGCCCATGCCGGCGATAAAGGGCACAAAGGTGCGGATAAACGGGAAGAAGCGACCCAGGAAGATGGCCAGGTGACCCCACTTGTCCAAGAAATCCTCGGACTTTTTGATGCGCTCGGGCGTCATAGCCTTGACCTTGCCCGAAGCGATAATCTTTTTGCCAAAGAAGTGACCGATCATAAAGTTGCACTGGTCGCCCAGGATGGCAGCCGCCCATGCGACGGCCAGCAGGGCCACGATGTTAAAGCCGCCATTGTGGGCAAAGAAGCCCGAAGCAAACAGCAGTGAATCGCCGGGGAGGAACGGGAAGAACACCACGCCCGTCTCGATAAAGATGATCAGGAACACGCAGCCGTAGGCCATAAGCGGGCCGGCGGCGATCCAGCTGGCGATCGCGGTGCGCGGGTCCTTAAGCAGCTCGGCGATAAAATTGATGAAACCCATGAAGTAAAACCTCTCAGTTGTGGGCGCGGATACGTCCAAGTTGACCAGTATACGGTTGCGGCGTCCCCTCGTGCGCAACCCCACAAAAGCATGACTCCATTACCAGCAAGTTTGCATAACTGACACCTGTCGCGCAATGCCGCCAAGATTGTCCTTCCTAATCCCTAGCGAATCGCTATACTTTATTGAATCGCATTGTCACGGCGCTAAGGGAGGGCGGCCGGTGAGCTTTATCAATACCATTCGCGAGGACATCAAGACCGTCCAGGCGCAGGACCCTGCCGCACAAAACGGTCTGGTCATTTTCCTTTCCTATCCTGGCCTGCACGCCAAGTGGAACCACGTGCCCGAGCACTGGCTCTGGGAGCACGGTCATCGCTCACTCGCCCGTGTGCTCTCGCAAATCACCCGCCACATCACCGGCGTCGAGATTCATCCCGCCGCACAGATCGGCAAGCATTTCTTTATCGACCATGCCATGGGCGTCGTCATCGGCGAGACCACCATTGTGGGCGACAACTGCGTGCTCTACCAGGGCGTCACGCTCGGCGGCACCGGCAACGAGACCGGCAAGCGTCACCCCACCCTGGGCAACAATGTCACGGTGGGCACGGGCGCCAAGGTGCTCGGCAACATCCGCATCGGCAACAACGTCAAAATCGGCGGCAACTCGGTCGTCGTTAAGGACGTGCCCGACAACTGCACCGTCGTGGGCGTGCCCGGGCGCATCATCAAGCGCAACGGCTGCCGCGTGTTCGAGGAGAGCTTCGACGCCAAGCAGCATCGCGAGTACATGCCCGACGATGCCGCCGAGCAATCCGCGCTCAACCGTCAAGGCATCACCGAGAATGCCCGCCGCGTCAAGGAGCTCGAGCGAGAGGTGGCCGAGCTCAAAGCCCTCGTCGCCAAGCTCGTGGACGAACGCTAGAGGCGGACGACCACCGACAACATTGACGCCAACGCAAAGGCGCGCCAGAGGATTCACCCCCGGCGCGCCTTATTTGTGATGTGGTAAAGAGACTGTCCCTTTGTCACATTATGCGAACTGACTCAGATAGAGGTCGGCATAAGCGCCCTCGGCTGCGAGCAGCTCCTTATGCGTGCCCTGCTCGATAATGTTGCCGTGGTCCATGACCAAGATCAGGTCGGCGTCCACGATCGTCGACAGGCGATGCGCGATCACAAAGCTCGTGCGCCCGCGCATAAGCGCGTCCATGGCACGGCCGATAGCAAGCTCGGTACGCGTGTCCACGCTTGAGGTCGCCTCGTCCAGGATTAGAATCGCCGGGTTGTTGAGCAGCACGCGTGCGATGGTCAGCAGCTGACGCTGGCCCTGGCTGATGCTTTCGGCATCGTTGGCCACGCGCGTGTCGTAGCCCTGCGGCATGGTGCGCACAAAGAAGTCGACCTGCGCGGCGCGTGCGGCCGCCACGATCTCCTCGCGCGTTGCCTCGGGGCAGCCGTAGGCGATGTTCTCGGCAATCGTGCCGTCGAACAGCCAGGCGTCTTGCAGCACCATGCCAAACTGCTGACGTAGCTCGCCGCGGTCCATGCGGCTCGTATCCACGCCGTCGAGCGTAATACGCCCGCCGTCAATCTCGTAGAAGCGCATGAGCAGGTTGATGAGCGTCGTCTTGCCTGCGCCCGTGGTTCCCACCACGGCAATCTTCTGGCCCGGCTCGGCGGTAAACGACACGTCGCGCATAAGCGGCTTGTCGGGCGAATAACCAAAGCGCACATGCTCAAAGGAGACGCGGCCCTCCACGCGACCCGGCAGCTTGGCGGCCTTGTCCGGCAGCGGATCGGCCTCCATCTCGGGCTCATCGAGCAGGTCGAACACGCGCTCTGCACTCGCCAGCGCACTCTGCAGCGAGTTGAAGGTAAACGACAACTGCGTCATGGGCTCGGACGCCTCGTAGATAAACTGGAAGAACGCCTGGAACACGCCGACGGTCATGTGGCCGGCGACCAGCATGCTGCAGCCCACGAGTGCGATCACGATCTGTGCCAGGCGGCCGATAAAGCGCACCGCGGGGCCGACGGCGTTGATCATAAAGTCGGCCTTGGTGCTCACGCGCGCCAGCTCGCCCGAGGCCTCATGAACCTCGGCAGAACTCTGGTGCTCGCGGTTGAATGCACGAATCACCAAACGGCCCGAATAGCCTTCCTCGACCGCGCTCGTGATTTTTGATACCCACTCCTGGCGCTCACCGGTTACGTCATGCGTACGGCACGAGACCACCTTGGTCACCAGCAGTGACAACGCCGTAAAGAACAAAAAGACCAACGTGAGCGGCACGCTAAACACGAACATCACGCTCACGGCACCCACCACGGTGCCGATCGACACCAGCAGCTGCAGCAATCCGCGCTGCATGCTCTCGGACATCTTGTCCAGGTCATTGGTCGCGCGGCTGACGACCTCACCGGGACGATGCGCGTCAAAATAGGCGAGCGGCAGACGGTTGAGCTTTTGTGCGATGCGGTTGCGCAGACGCAGGTTGAGGCGTTCGGCCACGCTCGACATCAAAAAGCTCTGGAGCGCGTAGAACGAAGCGGCGGCCGTCCAAATCAAAAAGTAGATGAAGATAGTCCTGCCGCAGTTCTCCCAGGTGATGCTGAAGGTGGCGTTGTTGACAAACGCTACCTGAATGTGGCCCCACAGCTCATCGATCACACGGGCGCTATATGCCGGCGCAGCGGTGTTAAAGATGGCATAGAACACAATGCTCGCGAACACGATATAGAAGCGCCAATGGTCGCCGGCAGCCTCGCTCCACAGGCGGCGCACCGTCGCCCAGGTGTCGCGGGGTTTCTCGTCCTCGTCCTCGTCGTCCACATCGCGCATGCGCTCTGCCTCGGCGCGGGCGCGCTCGTCCTCGGCGCGCTCGTTTTCCTCGTAGAGCGCTTGGCGGCGAGCCTCGCGCTCGACTGCAGCCTTGGCGGCGTCATCCAGCTCGGGTGCCACGGCAGCCGTTTCCTCGACCAGCCCCGCGGCAACGGCGTCATCAACGCCGCCCTGCTTCTTGAGCTCCTCGGTCATGCTACTCACCTCCCTTCATCTGCGATTCCGCGATGGCGCGGTACACCTCGCAGGTTTCCATAAGCTCGCTATGCGTGCCCAAGCCCACAATCTCGCCGTCCTTGAGCACGACAATCTGGTCGGCGTGCAGAATCGTCGAGATGCGCTGCGCGATGATGAGCACCGCGGCATCGCGCGTCTCGTCTTGCAATGCATGGCGCAGGGCCGCATCGGTCTTAAAGTCCAGGGCCGAAAAACTGTCATCGAAGATGTACAAATCGGCCTGCTTCATGAGCGCGCGAGCAATGGCCAGACGCTGGCGCTGACCACCCGAGAAGTTCGTACCGCCCTGGGCAACCGGGGTATCGAGCCCCTGCGGTTGGTCGAGTACAAAGGTGCTCTGGGCAACCTCAAGCGCGTGAAGCATGTCGCCCTCGGTCGCGCCTTCGTTACCAAAGCGAAGGTTGCTCGCCACCGTGCCCGAGAACAGCCACGCCTTCTGCGGCACATAGGCAATGCGCCCGCGGATTTCGTCTTGCGTAAGCTCGCGCAGGTCCACACCATTCAGGCGAATGGAGCCCTTGGTGGCATCGTGGAAGCGCAGCAGAAGCTTGGCCACCGTCGATTTGCCCGAGCCTGTCGAGCCAACGATCGCAGTCGTCTGACCGCGACGGCAGGAAAAGCTCAGGTCGCACAGGGTGTCCTCGTCGGCATCGTCAAAGCGAAACGACATGTGATCGAACACGGCAACCGCATCGGCCCCGTCCTTTGAGTCGGACGCGGCCGCATCAAGCGTACGCTGGCCATCGACGATACTCGGCTCAATCTCCAACACCTGCTGCGCACGGTTCAGGCACGCGGCAGCACGCGGAAGCGTCAGCACCACCATCTGGGCCATCATCACAAAGAACAGGATCAGAATTGCATACTCCAGCACCGCCGAGATACTCGCAATCTGCATGGCGTGGGCACCTACGCGGTTGCCGCCCACCCACAGCACCGCCACCTCGGCGATGTTCATCAAAAAGAAGCTTGAGCTGTCGAGGCCCACAAACAGGTGGTTGACTTTGATGGCGTTGGCGGCGTATTCGCTAAACACCTCGTCCAGACGCCGTTCCTCGTGGCGCTCCTTGTTAAACGCACGGATGACGCGCACGCCCACAATATTCTCGCGCAGCACCACGTTCATGCGGTCGATAAAGCCCTGTAGGCGCATAAAAATCGGCGCCGCGTTGGCAACCGTAAAGACCGCCGCCACCAGCACAATCGCAACGACTACGCCCAGAAGCGTGCCCATGGCGGGATCGATAAACCAGGCGAAGATGATGCCCGCCACAGCCAAAAACGGCACGGGCAGCACCAGCTGAATCGTCTGCAGAATCGCCTGCTGAATCACGTTGATGTCGTTGAGCGAGCGCGTGATCATCGATCCGGTGCCAAAGCGCTCAAAATCGCTGGCCGCGAGCTCGAGCGATTTGTCGTACACGGCATTGCGGATATCGCAAGCCACGTTGGCGGCCAGGCGCGCCGAAAGATAGCAGCCCAGCACCGTGCCGCCGCTAGCCATGCTGGTCGCGATAAACATGTATAGGCCGTTGCGTAAAATGTAGTCGATATCGCCCGTGGTAATACCGGTGTTGACCATGTTCGCCAGCATCGTGGGAACCAACAGCGTACCGACGTTATCCACCAGCAGCACCAGCAGCGTCACTGCGACAAGCCCTCGATAGGGCTTTAGAAACCTCATTAACAGTCGCACGACTCCCCCTCACCTTGATTCTCGGCTTGGCTCTCGGCAGCGATATGCTGCTTAAAGGCATCGCACTCATCGCCGAGCACCTGAGAGAATTTGCCGATCAAGCGCATAATCTCGCGCTGCTCACATGGCTCAAGCGCGCCAAAGGCTCGCTGCTCGGCCTTGAGTGCCGGCAGCGCATAACGCTCGGCAAATCGCCTGCCCTCTTCGGTCAGGCTCACAACCTTGTTCTTACGACTGCCTTCGGCAAACTCCAACGTTGCGAAGCCCCGCGCCGTCAAGGTTTTAATTGCCGAGTTGATGGTCTGCTTGCTGTAGAACCATTCGCTTGTCAGACGGCTTACGGCAATACTGCCGCCCGCCGTGCTAGTGTCGACGAGCATCCAATAGGCGCAGTCCGAAAGGCCGCAGGCGCGCGAGAACTCCGAATAGATATGGTCGAGTCCATTGAGCAACCGATCGAAGTCGACCAGCGTAACCGCACTATTCATCTATCCCACCATTCAATTGTCCGATTTTTGACCAATTATGTGTCTCTAGATTAGTCCGAGTTTTGACTATCGTCAACAGGCTCTCCGCAAATGCGTGCACTTTTATGGCCTATCGGCAGAAAAAGACCGCCGGCGCGGGGGCGGCGCCAGCGGTCACGTGAAAATCGAGTTTTATTGCCTGTTAAGCAGCGACGGCCTCATAGACCGTAGCACCCGAGAAGCTGTCATGCAGGCTCTTGCCGGCAATCCACGGCAGCTCGACGACCTCGCAGACCGTGTTGACCAGCTCGGAGCAGTCAGTAAAGTGGCCCTTGTCGTTGAGGGCCTCGCAATCCTGAACACGCCAATAGCCATCGGTGTGCGTGATGTAGTACTCGTGATCGTTGATCGACACGAAAGCGCGCGTCTTGGAACGCAGCAGCTTCAGAAATCCTTCGAAATCGGTCTCGACGACATCTCCAGCCTGGAACATGATGTTACCTCCTGGCCCGGCGCCACCACGGCGCATTGATAAACGTTGGTACTCCTTTAGTAAAACCTTTATCAGAGGTTATGCGTTCGTCATTTAGGCAAGTGGTAAAAAACCGCAGGGTAGACGGGATAAAACGTTTAACCATCCCATTTGTTTGTCACATTCTGAAGGTACTTGTATGCAAACCTACTTTCCCAATTGGAATCTATCCTTTTGGCCGGGCAATTGACCGTCTATCGTTTGAGCCCGACGGGTATGAACGGGGCATCTGCAACGCCACCGCAAGGAGACACCATGGAGACTATCGAAGCACTCATTCACCGCCGCAGCTGCCGCAACTACAGCGATCGTCCCGTCGAGGCCGAAAAGCTTGCACGTATTATCGAAGCCGGCCAATATGCACCGAGCGGCATGGGCCGCCAGCCGGTGACGTTTGTCGCCGTCACCGACCCCGCGACCGTCGAGCGTCTCTCGCAGCTCAACGCGCAAGTCATGGGCAGCAACAGCGACCCCTTCTATGGCGCCAAGACCGTTGTTGTGGTGCTGGTTGACCGCAGCGTGCCCACACATCTGGAAGACGGCTCGCTCGCCATGGGCAACTTGCTCAACGCCGCCTATGCACTGGGTGTCGATTCGTGCTGGATTCACCGCGCGCATGAGGTCTTTGACGCGCCCGAGGGCCT
>DBEXKF010000256.1:0-2470 GCA_048175045.1 Collinsella sp. | reverse complement strand
TGCGCTGCTGTTTGATGACGCCGCCACGCTTGAGCGTGCCGGTCGTGCGGCTCTGGACCAAAAGAAGGCCTCGGGCGAAGCACTGCTGGTGACGCGCGGCGTGAGCGGCTCTACCGCCGCTGAGAGCGCTGCCGGTACCCGCCTGGTTGATCGTCTGTCCGTGCGTGCAGGCTACGGACCCGTCGTCGAGGCGCTGCTCGGCGGCTATTACGTGGTCGATGACTTGGCTGCCGCGCTGGCTGCGCCTGTCGTTGACGGTGTGACCTATGTGACTCCCGATGGCGCCCGCGTAAGCTGTGGCGGCCTGGTGCGTGTGGGCCTCGATGCCGGCGAGGCGTCGGGTGCTCTGGAGCGTAAGCGTCGCATTCGCGAGCTGGATGGGCTTGAGCCCGATTTGGCCGCTGTGTTTGAGCATGTGTCGGATCAGGTCGTCGAGGCCAATGCGGCCGTTGAGGAAGCGCGTGCCGCTGAGGGCGATGCCGCTGGCGAGATCGCCCGTCTTGAGGGCGAGCGCCGCTCGCTGCTCTCCGAGATCGGCCGCTTGGAGCAAAGCGCCAACAATGCCGAGGTCGAGCGCGTGCGCATCTCCACGCGTCGCGAGCAGGCCTCCGAAGCCGTTCGCGCTGCACGCCCGCGAGTTGATGAGCTCACCCGTTCGCGTGACGAGGCCCGCGCGCAGGCAAGCGATCTGGGCTTGCAGATTGCCGAGGCCAACGACGAACTCGACCGCGTTCGCCGTGACGATTCCGAGGCTGCCGGCAAGCTCGCCGACGCCAAGGTCCGCCTAGCCCAGACGAGTGAACGCCTGCGTTCGCTGAAGGGCCGTGTGCCTGACCTGGAGCATCGCCTGGAGGGCATCGACCGCCGTATCCGCGGAACACGCCAGGCCTCGCGCTCGCTCGAGTTGCTGCGCCTGCGCGTCGATCCCATGCACGAGCGCTATTCGGCCCTGCTGGAGCGCGCGTCGGATTGGGCCGCGCGCTTGCGTGACCAGGCTTCGCTCGAGGAGGCGGACTCGGCCTCGCTCAAGAAGACTATCGAGGATGCCAAGGCAGAGGTTGCCCGCGCTAAGGAGCGAGTCGATACCGCCTCTGCCACGCAAAACGAGTTCAAGGTCGCGCGTGGCAAGCTCGAGGTGCAGGTAGAGGCCGCCATTAAGGCCATTACCGCCGATGGCACGACGGTGCTCGAGACAGCGCTCATGCTTCCGGCGCCCACGGACCGCGATGCCGCCGAGCGCGAACTCAACCAGCTTGTGCGCCAGATCAACAACCTTGGTCCCGTTAACCAAGTTGCCATGGAGGAGTACGAGCAGCTCAAGCGCCGCGCCGACTACATCGAGGAGCAGCTGGCCGATCTGGAGAGCGCGCGCAAGGCGCTCACCAAGATCACGGTGGCCATTGATCGCAAGATGCGGAAGGCCTTCCTGGTGACGTTTGAGAAGGTCGACGCGAACTTCCGCGAGATCTTCGCCATGCTGTTCCCGGGTGGACAGGCGCATCTGGAGATGACCGACCCCGAGCACCCGGCTGATACGGGTATCGAGGTCGTGGCGCAGCCGCGCGGCAAGCGCATCACCAAGATGATGCTCATGTCGGGTGGCGAGAAGAGCCTGACGGCGCTCGCCCTGCTCTTTGCCGTGTACCGCACGCGTACGGTGCCGTTCTATGTGCTGGACGAGGTCGAGGCGGCGCTCGACGACGCCAACTTGTCCAAGCTCATCGGCGCCCTTGATGTACTGCGTTCCGATACGCAGCTCTTGGTCATCTCGCATCAGCGCCGTACTATGGAGGACGCTGACGTCCTCTATGGCGTCTCGATGCAAGCCGACGGCGTCAGTCGCGTCGTCTCGCAAAAACTCGATCGCGAAACCGGAAAGGTCGTGAATGCATAATGGGATTCTTTGACGCACTCTCGCGCGGACTTGAGCGCAGCCGCGAGGCCCTCAACGAGGTCTTTTACTTTGGCGGCGAGGTCGACGAGGATTTTTGGGAGGACTTGGAGGACACCCTCGTTATGGGTGACATGGGTGCCGAGGTCGCCATTCAGGTCTCCGATGACCTACGCGATGCCGCGGCCAAGAAGAACCTCAAGACCGCTCCGCAGCTTCGCCGTGCCCTGGCCGAGCAGCTCGAGCAGCACTTTGTGCCCATCGAGCGCGATCCGTTTTCCGATACGCCGAGCTGCGTGCTGTTTGTGGGCATTAACGGTGCCGGCAAGACCACGACGGTCGGTAAGATCGCGAGCGCCATGGCCGCCCGCGGCAAGAACGTGGTGATCGGTTCGGCCGACACCTTCCGCGCCGCCGCCATCGAGCAGCTTGAGGTGTGGGCGCGCCGCGCCGGAGTGGAGATGGTCACCCGCGAGCGCGGAGCCGATCCGGCGAGCGTGTGCTACGACACGCTGGAGCGCGCCGAAGCGACCGGTGCCAAGCTCGTGCTCATCGACACGGCCGGGCGCCTGCACACCT
>DBEXKF010000255.1:0-2872 GCA_048175045.1 Collinsella sp. | reverse complement strand
AGGTAGGAATACAGGCCGGCGGCCTCCTTGCGGATCATGCCGGCACGGAGCAGCAGGCGGTGACTGGCGAGCTCAGCGTCCGCCGGATCCTCTTTAAGCGTCGGCGCATAGAGCTTAGACATGTACATTGCTCGGGTCATTTATTTCTCCTCAATAAGTTTGTCGACCTCGGCCATCAGCGCGTCGACAATTTGGTCCTCAGCTACTTTACCAATGATCTGGCCATGCGAAAAGAGCAAGGCCTGACCACGTCCGCAAGCAACGCCCAGGTCGGCATCAGAAGCCTCGCCGGGGCCATTAACGGCACATCCCATAACGGCAATCGAAAGCGGCGCGGTATAGTTCTTAAGCCGCTCGGTTACTTCCTCGGCAATGGGAATAAGGTTAACCTGGCAGCGGGCGCACGTGGGGCACGAGACAATCTCGGGGCCACGGCGACGCAGGCCCAACGACTGCAGAATACGCCAGGCAACCGGCGGCTCCTCAACCGGATCGGCTGTGAGCGACACACGCATGGTGTCGCCAATGCCTTCGGAAAGCAAGATACCCAAGCCTACAGAGCTCTTGATGGTGCCCTGGAGCTTGGTCCCCGCCTCCGTCACGCCCAGGTGAAGCGGAACGTGGGGAATCTCACGCGACAGGGCTCGATAGGTATCGAGCGTCGTTTGCACGCTATGGGCCTTGGCCGAAAGCACAATGTTCGTAAAGCCGCGGTCCTCAAAGTGCTTGACGAAGCGCTCGCTCGACATCACGAGCTTTTCGGGCTGCGTGAGGTCGTCGCGCTCGGCGATATCCTGCTCAAGCGAACCAGCGTTGACACCGATGCGAATTGCGCAGCCCGCAGCACCCGCGGCATCGATGACAGCATCGACCTTGGCCCAATCGCCGATATTACCGGGATTGATGCGGAGCTTGGCGGCACCGGCCTCCACAGCGCCAATGGCCAGCTTGTGGTTAAAGTGGATATCGGCAACGATTGGCACCGGAGACTCGGCACAGATGGTGCGGAAACCCTCAAGCGCGGCCTCGGTGGGCACGCTCACACGCACGATATCGCAGCCAGCCTGCGCCAACGCGCACACTTGCGCAAGCGTTGCCTGGGCATCAGCGGTATCGGTGCAGGTCATGGATTGGACCACCACCGGCGCGCCGCCACCGATCTGCACACCGCCCACATGCACGGGGCGCGTCAACTCGCGAGGCAAAGGATGGGATAAAGACAATCCAAACACTCCCCTACAGAATAAATCGAAGGATGTCGGAACGAAGCATATAGACAAACAGCAGCGCAAAGAGCGCGATGCCCACATAGCTCACAATCGTCTGGACCTTGAGAGGTAGCTCGCGGCCCGCAATCTTTTGAATGATCTCGATGACCAGCTTGCCGCCATCGAGTGGTGGGATGGGCAGCAGGTTCATAAAGCCAAGCGAGAACGAAATGAGGGCGGCAAACGAAAGGAACGTGGCAGGGCCGGCAGCAGCAGCCTGTGAGGACATAACGCTAATACCCACGATCGACGAGGACTGGTCGAGAATCTCCATCGTATGCTGCGGCTGGAGTAGGCGCATCACGCCCTCCGCTGTCTGCACGACATAGGAGAAAGACAGGCGAGCCGACGTGATGAGGTCTAAACGGACCACCTGCGTAGAGGCATACACACCTAGGCGCTCATCCTCTTTGAGCGCAACCGTGGTCGAATGCTGCTTGCCGTCACGCTCGTACTCGATGGCGATATCGTCCTTACCGGCAGCCTTGCCGATGGCATCGTAAACGTCCATCCAGGTAGAGCACGATACTCCGTCAACCGAAAGGATCGCGTCGCCGCCCTCGATACCCGCCTTGGCGGCAATAGACCCCTCGTCAACCTGACCGATCACGTTGGTATCCATCGGCACGGTGACACCCGTAATGGAATAGATGCTCATAAGGAGCAAAAAACCCATCAGGATATTGACGAGAATGCCCGCGAGCAGCATAAAGGCGCGCTTGAGAAAGCCCTGGCCAAGATAAGTGTGTGAGCGCTCTTGCGCCAAGAAATCAGCCTCGCCGCACGGCAGCTCCCACACATCGCCCTCGGCAGTCGCATGCTCTCGATCGAACCGGCGGCCGTCAAAGGTGGTGTAACCCGCAGCGTCTCGAGGCAGTGTCTGATACTTAGTGGGATAGTAGCTCGGTGAGGGCTTCTCCCCTTCCTCATACCAAGGTGCGATGGAGCCCCAGCCCAGCAACAGAGCACAAGCCTCGAGCACATCCTCCTCGGAAAGCTCGAGCTCGACAGCAAGGTCGGCCACGGTCACGCGACCATGACGGTAGATAGCCGCGAGCACGCGATCGGCGCACGAGACATCGGTCGGATCCATACCGCAGATGGCAGCGTAGCCACCCAGCAGCAGCGGGGTCACGCCAAACTTGGTTCCAATGCGACGCGACGTGTAATGGATGTCAAAGCGGCACGGCAGGCCCAAAAAGAACTCGGTCACACGGACGCCGCAGGCACGCGCCGCCAAAAAGTGGCCACCCTCGTGCAAAAACACGAGGACGGAAAGCATCAGCAGGCCCCAAAAGACCGATGAAAGAACGCTCAGAACAGTATCCATAAAACGAAAAAGCAATCCTTATGGGTTAGGAACGGGTTGCGACGAGTACCTGCGCAGCCTTTTCACGCGCCCACGCATCGATATCGTGAAGTTGCTCAAACGAATCGACCGCCTGCACATCGTGGGCATCCATGCAGGATTCCACAATGCGATCGATATCGGTAAAGCTGCAGCCATCGCGCAGGAAGGCATCGACGGCGACCTCGTTGGCGGCATTGAGCACGCACGGCATGGTGCCACCCGTCTTGCCGGCACGCTCGGCCAGTGCCAGACA
>DBEXKF010000254.1:0-3514 GCA_048175045.1 Collinsella sp. | reverse complement strand
CTTGTGAAAGTCGAGCGACGTATCGTGCAGCGCATGGTGGTCGCCATAGTACACGTTGACGTCCTTGGTGGAGAGCACGACCTCGTCGCTCACGGCCCTGCCGCTCACGCGCACGCGTTTTTCGCTCTCCCCCACACTCGACAGAAAGTCTTGGGTCTCGGACGTGGCCGCCTCGGTTGCGGGCGTTGCATTCATCTCGCTCATTCGGCCGTCATCTTCCTTGCCAGTTGCTTGCCCACGATACGGGCAACTATGTTAAACAGCAGCACGCAGATCATCAGCAGTGCAGCGGTGCCCCAAACGATCTGCTGGGCCTCGGGGCTGCCCTCGCCGTAAATCTTGTAGATGTGCACGGCGAGCGACTCACCGGGGCGGAACACGTTCCAAGCGCAGGTGGGGCTCGACAGGTTAAAGCTCAAGAAGTTCAAACGCACCGGCGAGCTCATGCCCGAGGTAAAGAGCAGTGCCGCGGCCTCGCCAAACACGCGGCCGGCCGAAAGCACGATGCCGGTCACGATGGCAGGCATGGCCTCGGGGATCAGGATGTGCAGCGTGGCCTCCCAGCGGGTAAGGCCCATGGCCAGGCACGCATCGCGCTGGGCCTGCGGCACGTCCTCGAGCGCCTGCTGGATCACGCGCACCAGGATGGGAATGTTGAACATGGTGAGCGCGACGGCGCCGGAGATGATGGAGTACTTCCAGCCCAGCTGCACCGAGAACACCAGGAAACCGAACATGCCGACAACGATGGAAGGCAGCGAGGACAGCGTCTCGATGGCGGTGGAAGCGATGTCGCGGATGGGACCGTCCGGCGCGTACTCAACCAAAAAGACCGCGCCGCCCAGGCTGATGGGCACCGAGATGATCAGGGTGATCAGCAGCAGATAGAACGAGTCGAACAGCTGGTAGAGTACGCCGCCCTGAGTTCCGTTGGCGCGCGACGGCTGCGTGAGAAAACCCGGCTGGAACAGCGTCGAGATGCCCTCGAACAGGATATAGGCCACCATGGAGACGACGATGAGCATGACGATGGCGATGATTGCCGTCAGCACGCCCGTGGCGATGCGATCCTGCTTTTGGACGCGCCCGAGTCTCGCCTCGTCGATATGGATGCGCGTGCTAGCCACGAGCCTTCGCCCCCTTGCGGCCGATAATGTGGATGATCAGGATGAAGATGAGGCTCATACCCATCAGCAGCAGACCGAGCGCCCACAGAACATCGTCCTGGGCCGAACCCTCGGCATAGACCGCCATGGACGTGGTGAGCGTGGTGGTGATGGTCGAGGCCGGCGACAGCAGCGACGTCGGCATGGCCTCAATACCGCCGATGACCATGCGTACGGCGAGCGTCTCGCCAAAGGCGCGCGTCATGCCAAGGATGACCGCAGTCATGAGCGACGGCATGGCGGACTTGAGCACCACGTGCCAGATGGTCTGCCAGCGGGTGTAGCCCAGCGCGAGCGAGCCCTGACGGTAGCCGTCGGGCACGGCGCGCAGGCCATCGACCGAAAGGGTGGTCATCGTCGGCAGGATCATGACAGCCAGCACGATGGCGCCGGGCAGGATGCCCAGACCCGTGCTCACGTGGAAAACGGACTTCATAAGTCCGACGACCACGTGAAAGCCAATCAGTCCAAAGACGACCGAGGGAATGCCGGTCAAAAGCTCAATAAGCGGCTGAAAGACCTTGGAACCAAATTTGGGTTGGATCTCGACCGCAAAGATGGCGGAGCCGATGGCGATGGGCAGCGCGATGAGCGTGGAGAGCACCATGACCGCAAACGAGGTGACGATCAGGGGCAGGGCGCCGGTATAGGGCAGACCGTTTTCGGCTGTGTTGGCCAGGTCCCACTTGGTGCCGGTGAAGAACTCGACAACCGAAACGCCATCCTTGAGAAAAGCCGAGAGGCCCTTTTGGGCGACCATGAAGATAAGCGCGGCAACGACAAGCGTCACGAGCGCTACGCACGCGCCCGTGACGCCCAGGCCCACGTTCTCAAGGTCGCGCTTTGGCAGCTGTTTTGCCATTGCAAACCTTTCCGGGGGCGATTACTTATTTAGCAGAGACCTTGCCGCTGGCGTCCTTGACGACCTTCATGGCAGAGACGGGGATAAAGCCCTGCTCCTCGACGAGCTTGCCCTGGACGTCGTCGGAAAGCATGAACTCCAGGAAGGCCGTGGTGGCCTCGTCGGCGTCCTTGGAGCAGTACATGTGCTCGGTAGCCCAGATCTTGAAGGAGTCGTCGGTGACGTTTGCGCTCTTGGGCTCGACGCCCTCGACCTTGATGGCGTTGAACTTGGAGTCATCGAAGTGCGAGAAGTCGAGGTAGGAGATGGCGTTATCGGTGCTGCCCATCTGAGTCTGGACGTCGCCGGACTTGTCGAGCTCGGCGTCGCCCTTAAAGTCGACTGCCTCGTCGCCAAAGACGGCAGCCTCGAAGGTGGCGCGGGTACCGGAACCGGCCTTGCGGTTGAGAACGACGATCTTGGCGTCGTCGCCGCCGACCTCCTTCCAGTTGGTGATCTGGCCGGAGAAGATGCCCTTGAGCTGCTCGAGGGACAGGTCGTCGACCTTCACGTTCTTAGAGACGACGGGGCCCATGCCCACGACGGCGACCTCGTGGTCGACGAGGTTCTTGACCTGGTCGGCCTCGAGCTTGGTCTCGGCGAAGACGTCGGAGTTACCGATGGTGACGGTGCCGGCGGCAACAGCGGTCAGACCTTTGCCCGAACCGTTGCCCGAGCCGGAGACGGAGACGTCGGGGTTGGCATCCATGAACTTCTCGGCAGCGGCCTCGACGAGAGCCTGGAACGAGGAGGCACCGTCGTAGGTCACCTCGCCGGAGACGGACTCGGCAGCAGCGGCGCTACCCTTGTCGGCGGCGTCGGATGCGCCTGCGCCGCCGCAGCCAACGAGACCGAGACCGACGATGCTGGCAAGACCACCAGCAAGGCCGAGGAACTGACGACGAGAATAAGCCTGATCGAGCATGATCTTCCTTTCGTACATGCGAATCGCGGGCACCCTGCCCGCTTTGCTGTTTGGAAAGATACGGCCTCGATCGGGCAGTGCCCGCGCCAACTGCGGTTTTTTACGGGCATCTGATAGACCCTTACCGCAAGCGCAGCACGGCCTTTACAAACGAATAACAAACCCGGCATTTAGCGTGGCGCGCCTTTTACACCAGAGGAAGGTAGTCATTGGAGACAGTCTTGTTTGACTAGTCATTTAAGAACGTCCCCAACGACTACCCCAGCAACGCCGATGTTTTGGCAACGACAGCGAAAGCCCGCCAGAGAGAGCAAGGTGCCATGAAACAAGGTGGCATTGATCTTTTGATCATGCCACCGAAGTTGAAAGGCAGATTGCCGCTCTGGCGGGCTTGCAGCGTCGACTGGTTACGCGGTTTGGTAAAACCGCGTAACTATAGTTCGAGTTCGTTGAGGCGCAGGATGGCCACGATGTAAATCTTGAGCGCCTGCTTGAGCTGTTCCTCGTTGGCGCACTCGTTGG
>DBEXKF010000253.1:0-18329 GCA_048175045.1 Collinsella sp. | reverse complement strand
CGGGACTCGAACCCGCGAGGGGGCGAGCGTTAAGCGGACGCGCAGCGTCCGTAGCGAGCCGGCGAGGGCGCCGACAGGCGGCCGAAGCCGGTGCGTATTTGCGCAGCAAATACGCAGACGTCCCACCGCCCCTACCATATTGAGCTTTCGAGCCCGTGTCCCCAAGGGATGCGGGCTCGTTTCTTTTACACGCCGGCGGGGCTCTAAGTTGCGGTGGAATAGTTCCTGTTTTGGTAGTTTACCAGCCCATTTAGGAACTATTCCACCGCGACTTAGGTTGGTGTTCCCACATTTTCCGATGGAAAAACGTGGTTGTATCCCACATTTTCCGATGGAAAAACGTGGTTGTCTCCCACATTTTCCGATGGAAACTCCCAAATGGCCTTATACTAGCCGAGAGGGGTGGGAGGCAATATGCAGCGACAGCTTATGAGTGAACTTATCGCTTGGAAATCAAGGGCGAATCGCAAACCTCTCTTGCTTAAGGGAGCCCGCCAGACAGGAAAGACTTGGCTTCTTAACGAATTCGCAAGCCAGCAGTATCGAAACGTCATTCGTTTTGACTTTATGCTCGAGCCGAGCACACGCTCGCTGTTCGATGGGGACCTCGACCCCAAGCGCATCATCTCCCAGATAGAACTCCTACGTGGCCAAACCGTAACGCCGGAAGACACGCTCATCATCTTCGACGAAATCCAAGAGGCGCCACGCGGGATCACCGCGCTCAAGTACTTCAACGAACTTGCACCCGAATACCACATCGTGGCAGCCGGTTCCTATATGGGCCTCGCGCTCCGACGCGAAAACGAGTCATTTCCCGTTGGCAAAATCGACCAGCTCACCATGCGTCCCATGGGGTTTGCTGAGTTCGTTCGTGCCGTCGACGGCAACCCGCTCGCCGACGCCATCCTTGCCGCAGACATGAACCTTCTAGCAAACGTTACCGAAAAGCTCGAGCACTTGCTCAAGGAATACCTTGTTGTCGGCGGTATGCCCGAAGTTGTCTCCACTTTCGCCGAGACACGCGACTTCATCGAAGCCCGAAGGCTTCAACAGCAAATCATCGAGGCTTACGAATCCGATTTTGGCAAACATGCACCCGCCCGCATCGTCGAGCGCATGAGGTTGGTTTGGAAATCCCTTCCCGGCCAGCTTGCAAAGGAGAACAAGAAGTTTGTCTATGGCGCCCTTCGTCCCGGAGCGCGCGCACGCGATTTCGAGGAAAGCCTCCAGTGGCTCACGGACTACGGAATCGTTCATAAGGTGCCACGTGTTTCCGCTCTAAAGGCGCCGCTCTCGAGCTATGAAGACCTCTCGGGCTTCAAACTGTTCTGCATCGACACCGGTATCCTCGGAGCGCTCTCCGGTCTCTCTCCGGCCATCGTTCTTAACGGATCCGCTGTTTTTACCGAGTTCAAAGGTTCGCTGACCGAACAATACGTCGCGCAGGAGCTTTTGCTCCAGGACAAAACTCCCGCGTATTGGTCCTCTACCTCTGGCAATGCCGAAACCGACTTTGCCATCGACCATGCGGGAACCGTGCTTCCGCTTGAGGTCAAGGCGGCAGAGAACCTTAAAGCGAAGAGTCTGAAAATAGCCTGCGAAAAATTCAAACTCGAGCGTTGCGTGAGGAGCTCCCTGGCGGCATATAGAGACGAGGGCATGCTCATCAATATTCCGCTTTGGGAGATTGGGCAGATCGACAAGCTGGCATAGGCGCTGTGGGGACGCCCCGCAAGGACTGTCCCCAGGTGCCGGCTGTTGAGTTGCGGTGGAATAGGGACTGTTTGGTGCCCGAAAGGGCGATTTTAGTCCGTATTTCACCGCAACTTATTGGAGGGTGCTGAGGCTGGGGGTCCAGGCGATGGTGGGAGTCGCGCCGTCGAGAGTCTCGTTGATGGTGGCGGCCATACCGGCGAGGAGGCTGTTCTCACTTACGGTGAGCGTGTCGTAGCCGCCGGCTCGCATGAGCTCGCGAATCACCACGGCGCCAGCGAGAATCACGCCTGCACGCTTGGACTGCACGCCCGGTAGCGCGGCGATACCCTCCACATCCAGCGTAGACATACGATCGATGGCGGCCGAGATCTGCTCCATCGTAAGCTCGCGCAGGTGCACAAAGTTCGAGTCGTACGGCTCCAGTTCGTGGACCAGCGCCACGAGCGTGGTGACGGTACCGCCCACCGCAACGAGGCGCTCGGCACGCTCAAAGTCGCTGGGCAGGCCCTCAAAATAGGCGGAGAACTGCTCGCCTGCCCACGCGGCGGCAGCCGCAAGCTCGTTCGCCGACGGCGGCAGTGCAGAGAAAAACCGCTCCGTCACACGACGGCAACCAATGTCCAGCGAACGCGTTCCCTCCAGCGCGAAGACCCCGCGCTCCGGCGCGTATACGCCCGTAGCGAGCTCCGTGGAGCCGCCGCCCGAATCGGCAACAATGATGCGCTCGCCGGCAAAGTCGTGCGCCACGCCAAAAAACGTCAGGCGCGCCTCGACCTCGCCCGGAATCACCTGCGGCTCAAGCCCCAGCTCGTGCAGGCCGTCCAGCAGCAGGGCGGCGTTGGACGCATCGCGCGCGGCGCTCGTGCACGTGGTGCAGATGCACGCGGCGCCAAAGGCACGTGCCTCGTCCACAAACATGCGGCACGCAGCGAGTACACGCTCGACAGCCGCCTCGCAAAAGCGACCCGTCGCGTCCACGCCCTCGCCCAGGTCGGTAATCTCGGTATGCTTGGACGATTCCACAATCGCCCCGGCCTCGACCTGCGCCAACACCAGTCGCGACGACACCGTTCCCAGGTCGATCGCGGCCACCTTATAGCGTTTGCAATTTGTCATTGCGGGCTCCCCTCCGGGCGCTATTTGCCGTTGGACACGACCGTCTGGCCCTCGACGCCGTTAAACCCAAACAGCATGTCGAGCGCTTGGATGTACCACGGCGCGTCCTTACCGACTTCTTCGATTTCCTTGGCAACTTCGCTGGCCTTCTTGGCGTTCGACGACTTCTGGCTCGACGAGGCATCCGAATCGCCGTCCAGGCCCTGCACTTCAATCCTCTTCTCGCCGGGCATCACCAAGCCCAGGTCCTCGGATGCCGCATCCTTGATACCCTCCTCCGAGAGCAGCTTGTCGACACTTTTTTGCAGCCCATCATTGTATTGCTGGCGAATCTCGACCTGCTTGGCCAAGATATCGCTCGAACGCTTTGCCACGTACAGGTCGCGCACGGGGAAATACAGGCTCACGAGCACCAGGGCAACGACGATGCCGATGAATAGCCCTCGCTGAGGACCGTGGGTAAAGTCGTAGATCGCCTTGACCACCGCGTTGTCGTTGGCGTAGTGCATAAAGTCCGAGCCCGAAAAACGGTTCGAGGGTCTGCTCGACCTATCGTGCGTTTGAGCCGACGAGCGCTGAGCATGCGACGAACGTGCCGGGCGCACCGGTCCATCTGACGAAGTATTCACTTGAGCATTGGGGCGCGAGGTACTTGTCGGGCGCTGCATGGAGCGGTCGGCGCCGGCGTAGGCGGACCCACCGAGCTGCACCGTGAGCGCACGGCGAGGCGACGGCTCACGCGAACCGGCGGAATAGTACCTGTTGTCGTAAATCTGATCCATGTGCGCCTTGTGCGGTTGAGGTTTGTTTGCGCTAAGTATTCTAGTTATAGCACGAGCGCGCGCAACGCCTTCGGCGGCCCTTGCTCGACATAAAAAAAGGCGCTGAGCCATATGGCCCAGCGCCCAATGGCGGCCATCAGAAGTGGAGCGGAGCCGAGTCAACCCCGCCCCCGCGACCTCCGCGTGCCTAGCGAATGTTGTAGAACGCGGCCTTGCCGGCGTAGTGCGCGCTGCCCTCGAGCTCGTCCTCGATGCGGATGAGCTGGTTGTACTTGGCGATACGGTCGCTGCGGCACGGGGCGCCCGACTTGATCTGGCCGGCGTTGACGCCCACGACCAGGTCGGCGATCGTGGAGTCCTCGGTCTCGCCGGAACGGTGGCTCACGATGCAAGCGTAGCCGGCCTCCTTGGCGGTCTCGATGGCCTCGAGCGACTCGGTGAGCGTGCCGATCTGGTTGACCTTGACCAGGATCGCGTTGGCGGCACCCAGCTCGATGCCCTTCTTGAGGCGCTCGGTGTTGGTGACGAACAGGTCGTCGCCCACCAGCTGCACCTTGTTGCCAATGCGACGGGTGAGCTCAACCCAGCCGTCCCAGTCCTCCTCGGCCATGCCGTCCTCGATGGAGATGATGGGATAGGTGTCGACGAGCTTCTCCCAGTAATCAACCATCTGGGCACTCGTGTACTCCACGCCCTCGCCCTTGAGCTCGTACATGCCGGTCTCGGCGTTGTAGAACTCGGTCGAGGCCGGGTCCATGGCGTACATGAAGTCGATGCCGGGCTTAAAGCCGGCCTTCTCCACGGCCTTGGTGATGTACTCGAACGGCTCGGCATTGGTCTTAAGGTTGGGGGCAAAGCCGCCCTCGTCGCCCACGCCGCCGCCCAGGCCGGCCTCGTGCAGCACGCCCTTGAGGGTGTGGTAGACCTCGGCGCACCAACGCAGGCCCTCGGCAAAGCTCGGAGCACCCACGGGCATGATCATGAACTCCTGGAAGTCGACGTTGTTGTCGGCATGCACGCCGCCGTTGAGAATGTTCATCATGGGCGTGGGCAGCAGGTGAGCGTTGACGCCGCCCAGGTACTGGTACAGCGACAGGCCCGCCGACTCGGCAGCGGCGCGGGCAACGGCCAGCGACACGCCCAGGATGGCGTTGGCACCGAGCTTGGTCTTGTTGGGGGTACCGTCCGCGGCAATCAGCGCGGCATCGACGGCACGCTGGTCGAAGGCGTCGAGGCCGACGACGGCATTGGCGCACTCGTTGTTGACGTGCTCGACGGCCTGAGAGACGCCCTTGCCCAGATAGCGGCCCTTGTCGCCATCGCGCAGCTCGCAAGCCTCAAAGGCACCGGTCGAAGCGCCCGAAGGCACCATCGCGCGACCGAAGCTACCGTCCTCGAGCACAACCTCGACCTCGACGGTGGGATTGCCGCGGCTGTCGAGCACCTCGCGACCGTAAACGTCCAAAATATCGCTCATGTTGTCTCCCTCTCACTTGGAAACGTAGTGGATGCAAGCGACCGGCTGACCGTGCACCATCGGTGCGTCTCCGTAAGTTAGCCATGTCGCACTTTTTGCATTATGCCCTAAGTTAGCCGAGGGATACACTTGATTTTCGAAAAATTTAGCGGGAACGATGAGGCGTGTCAGCCCGTCGTTCCCGCAGTCTTACCCCTCCGCCTTTGCGGCATCCCAGAGATCATTGAGGCCGTGGGTCGAAAGCTCAGCCAGATCCACGTGGGCATCGGCCGCCATCTGCTCCATCGCAGCCCAGCGACGGCGAAACTTGGCCGTGCTCGCGCGCAGGGCGCTCTCGGCGTCGATACCCTCCTTGCGCGCGACGTTGACCAGGGTAAAGAGCAGATCGCCAAACTCCATTTCGCGCTCGGGCGAGCCAGGGGCCTCGGCCTCAAACTCGGCACGCTCCTCGGCGACCTCGTCCCACACATCCTGGACCGTCTCCCACTCAAAGCCCACGGCAGCCGCCTTGCGCGACACCTTCTGAGCCTGCATCAGCGCCGGCAGGTGCGTGGGCACGCCGTCGAGCAGGCCCTCGGGCGCAGCCTCGCCCGCTGCCACGGCCCTGTCCTTGGCGGCCTTCTCAGCAAGCTTGACCTCGTCCCAGATCTTGAGCACCTCGTCGGAGTTATCGGCATCCGCATCGCCAAACACGTGTGGGTGGCGGCGGATGAGCTTGGCGTCGATATCGCGTGCCACATCGGCCAGCGTAAACTCACCGGCGTCCGCCGCAATCTGCGCATGCAGTACCACCTGCATGAGCACGTCGCCGAGCTCCTCACGCAGGTGCGCCGCGTCGTCCGCCTCGATGCAGTCGAGCGCCTCGTAGGCCTCCTCGATCATGTTCTTGCCGATGCTCTGATGCGTCTGCTCGCGGTCCCACGGGCAGCCATCGGGCTGACGCAAACGCCAGATGGTCTGCACCAGATGCTGCAGCTCGGCCGACGCGTCGACCAGCGTGGACAGATCGCGCGAGCCCTCGGCATTTTGCTGAACCATGTGCTGCGCCATGGTTATTCCTCCTCCAGGATCACGTGACGGAACGCACCGCCCTCGTAGATGCCGTAGCTGTGCGTACCGTCCTTGGGAATGCTCACGCTGCCGGGATTGAAGAGCCACAGGCCCGGGTGCGCCTCGCTCGCCTCGTTAACTTTGATGTGCGTGTGGCCGTAGACGAGCGCGGAGCCCTCGGGCAGCGCGGGCGCGTGGTCGACGCTGTTATGCATGCCGGCGCCAAAGACGTGGCCGTGCGTCAGGAACAGTTCGCGGCCGGTCTCGTCAAACAGGGTGGCGTAGTCGGCCATGACAGGGAAGTCGAGCACCATCTGGTCGACCTCGGCGTCGCAGTTGCCGCGCACCGCGATGATGCGGTCGGCCAGGGCGTTGAGCAGCGGAATCACACGCTTGGGGGCATAGTCGCGCGGCAGGTCGTTGCGCGGGCCGTGGTAGAGCAGGTCGCCCAGCAGCACGATGCGGTCGGGCTGCTCGGACTCGATGGCGGCGCAGAGGCGTTCGGTCCAATATGCCGAGCCGTGGATGTCGGAGGCGATGAGGTATTTCATGGTGGTCCTTTCGGGTGGGGTTGATGGGGCTGGGCGTGGCGTGCCACCGGCCGCGTTACTCAAATCGCAGCGCCGCGGCTTGTGCCGCCTGCATCACGCGCTGGAGTGGCACGTCGTGCTCGCGGGCAAGACGGGCGCAGTCCTCGTACTCGGGCACCGCGCGCTCACTGCCGTCGGGCAGAGTGGCCACTTTAACGGATACCTCGCCCCATGGCGTCGCCACTTGTTCAAAGCGGCGCGGCAGGCAGACGCGCTCCATAATCTGGCGCCGGATACCGTTGGTCGTGGTTTCCAAAAAGATGATCGTCTGCAGACGGTCAATGTCCTCGCGGACGCAGATTACCTGCAGCTGCCAGCCGGGACGACCTTTTTTGCAGTAGAGAGGCAGCCAGTGCACTTCGCGGGCGCCCGCCTCGCGCAAGCGGTCGGCGGCATAGGCGAGTACCTCGGGCGACGCATCGTCGATGTCGCACTCCAGCTTGACGATGGTTTCGGGCGCATCGGTCTCGCGGGACAGCGGAGATGTACTTCCACGTTGCATACGGTCCGGATCCTTTCCGCACGGGCTCGTTTTATTCACCCAAACGCTAGCACATCGGACGTGGCACAGGCGTGACTTTCGTCCGTCGCCGCCCTCGCCCCTATCCAAACATGTACATCAGCCTCCAAACATGTCATTTTTTGTCGGTTTTGGAGGCTGACGTACATGTTTTGGAGCGGGGCCGCACCGCACAGCCTTTCCGATCGATTTCGAGCTCCGGCGTGCGCGGTGTGCTGAGAGCTGCACCATTACAATGGAGCAGATTCGCCGAATGCAAAGGAGTCGCCATGCCCGCATGCCCGCTGGTCGATTGCCACACCCATACTTCGTTTTCGGACGGCCATGCCTCGTTTGAGGATAACGTCCGCGCCGCTGCCGCCGCCGGCTGCCGCGTCATGGTCTCGACTGACCACCTCACCCTGCCCGCCAGCATGGATGCTAACTGCGAGGTGCAGGTCGTCGAGGGCGACCTGACGGCGCATCGTCTGGCATTTGAGAACGCCCGCAAGCTCGCCGCGCAGATTGCGCCGGAGCTCGAGCTTATCTATGGCTTTGAATGCGATTGGTACGAGGGCTGCGAGCCTTTGGTTGAGCGCTGGTCCGCGGGTGCCATAGTGCGCTTGGGCAGCGTGCACTGGATTGGCGACCCCGGCGATATCATGGCCGGTGCCGCGGGTACGGCGGGAACGGAAAACGTCGCTCGCCCCGATACACCCGATTCCCTTTGCGGTTGGATCGACGACGACACCAACCTGCACGTTTGGGAAAACCTGGGGGTACGCGGCGTGTGGGAGCGCTACGTCGACGACTGGTGCCGCGCTTGCGAAAGCTCACTCAACTTTGACGTGATGGCCCATCCCGACCTGGTCATGCGCTTTTCGAAGGAGGGCTTTGCGCCCGATTTTGACCCGGCGCCGTTTTGGGAGCAGATGGCCGAATGCGCCCACGATACGGGTCGCCGCGTTGAGGTCTCGACGGCTGCGCCGCGCAAGGGGCTCGACGATTACTACCCCGCGACCGGGCTGTTGCGTCGCTTTGCCCATGCCGAGGTGCCGATTACTTTTGGCTCGGACGCGCACCGCGCCTGTGATATTTGCTGGAACATCCGCGAGGCCCAGGCACACGCCTACGACTGTGGCTACCGAACCTTCGACATCCCCCACCTCACCGGAGAATGGGAGCCCACACCCCTCGCCTAGCCATCCCTTCATAAGTTGCGGTGGAATAGGGATTGTTTTGCCTGATGAAGCGCTTAAACAGTCCCTATTTCACCGCAACTTCCATGACCCCGTTACACCAACAAAGACTGTCCCAAACGACTAGTGGCGGCGGGCGTTGAGTTCGCCGGCCAGCTCGTCGAGGGTAATGCCGTAGCGCTCAAGCGTCACGAGCAAGTGGTAGACCAGGTCGCCAGCCTCGTAGCGGATGTGATCGTGATCGTTATCCTTGCAGGCCATGATCACCTCGCTCGCCTCCTCGGCAAGCTTCTTGAGCAGCTCGTCCTCGACGTCGGTCAGCAGGCGAGCGGTATAGCTCTCCTGCGGCGATGCGTCGCGACGGCCGTGAATCACCTCGGCGAGCCCCGTCAGCGTCTCACCGATATTTCCATCCTGAACGTTTGCGGTGCGCACACCCATAGTTCAATCCTTTCTGGTTGGCCGAGCGTCTAATCGAGCGCCCGCCCTACGCGAGTTTCTTAAAGAAGCAGGTACGGTTGCCGGTATGGCAGGCCGGACCCGGCGAGTCAACCTTGACCAGCAGCGTATCGCTATCGCAGTCGGCCCAAAGCTCCTTGACCTCCTGCATATTGCCGCTCGTCGCGCCCTTGTTCCAGAGCTCCTGGCGACTGCGGCTCCAAAACCACGTGGTACCGGTCTTGAGCGTCAGCCCCACCGACTCCTCGTTCATCCAAGCAACCATAAGCACCTCGCCGGTGTCATACTGCTGAACCACACAAGGAATCAGCCCCTTGGCGTCGTATGTAAGCTTTGAAGGATCGGTTATCTCTTCCATTTCTCTTCCCAAATTCAAACTTCGCAGGTCGGTGAGGGTTGTCCAGGTGCCCGAGATTCCGAGCGACAAGCCCGACGACGCGTACTTAAGTACGCGAGGAGGGTTGGAGCCGGAAGGTCGGGTGCCCGGGCAAGCCGCAGCATTAGAAGTCCAGCCTCACAGGAATACCTTGAGAGGCCATATACTCTTTGACTTCGCGAATGCTGAACGTCCCAAAGTGAAAGACGCTCGCCGCCAGCACGGCATCGGCCTCGCCCTCAATCACGCCCTCGGCAAAATGCTCGAGCGCGCCCACACCGCCGCTCGCAATCACCGGAATCGGCACCGCGCGCGCCACGGCGCGGGTGAGCGCCAGGTCAAATCCGGCCTTGGTGCCGTCGCGGTCCATACTGGTGAGCAGGATCTCGCCGGCGCCGCGACGAGCCGCCTCCTCGGCCCACGCCACCGCGTCGATGCCCGTGGCGTTGCGGCCGCCCGCCGTGAAGACCTCCCACTTGTCGGCACCAGATGCGCCGGGCAAACCGACGCGCTTGGCATCGATCGCCACGACCACGGCCTGGCTACCAAACGCCGCGGCAGCCTGGCTAATCAGCGACGGGTCGCGCACGGCGGCAGAGTTGAGCGACACCTTGTCGGCACCGGCTGCAACCATGGTGCGCATGCCCGCCAGGTCGCGAAAACCGCCGCCCACGGTATAGGGAATGGCTAGCTCCTCGGCCGCATGCGCCGCCATCTCGATGGTCGTCGCACGGTTGTCGCTCGTGGCGGTAATGTCCAAGAAGACGACCTCGTCCGCACCCTCGCGGTCGTAGGCGCGCGCCAGCTCCACCGGATCGCCCGCATCGCGCAAGCTCACAAAGTTGACGCCCTTGACCACACGGCCGTCCTTGACGTCCAGGCAGGGAATCACACGTTTGGTAAGCATGGGCTACTCCTCCCCTCGGGCGGCGGTCAGCGCCTGTACCAGCGTAAAGTTGCCCTCGTAGAGCGCGCGACCGGTAATGGCACCTTCAATCGCGCCCTCACCCACTGCGGCCAGCGCGCGGATGTCGTCGAGCGTCGAGATGCCACCCGATGCCACGACGGGAAAGCC
This sequence comes from Collinsella sp., assembly GCA_048175045.1. Taxonomy (GTDB): domain Bacteria; phylum Actinomycetota; class Coriobacteriia; order Coriobacteriales; family Coriobacteriaceae; genus Collinsella. The sequence continues at coordinate 7,987 of DBEXKF010000253.1, read as the reverse complement.
CGCGACCTCGGCCACATGGCGATACGCCGCCACATCGATGCCCGCCTGCATGCCATCGCGCGCAATGTCGGTATACACCAGATGCTTAAAACCCAGCTCGGAAAGCTGCGCCACGGCGTCGTCGAGCGCCACGCCCGCGCCGTCACGCCAGCCATTCACCTTGACCTGGCCGTCGCGTGCGGCAATATCTGCCACCAACAGCTCGCCAAAGCCTTGGGCCGCCACCTCGGCAAAACCCGGCTCGGTCACCAGCACGGTACCCAGTGCGATGCGGTGAGCACCGTAGCCGGCAAGTTCGTCGATGCGCGCAAGCGAGCGAACGCCGCCGCCCACGTCCACGGACAGACCGTCGACGCCGCAGATAGCCTTAATCGCCGCCGAGTTGGCAGCGCAGGTGTTCTCGTCCTCGCCAAAGGCAGCGGACAGGTCGACGACGTGCACCCAGTTCGCGCCCTGCTCGGCAAACGAGCGGGCAACGGCCACGGGGTCGTCGGAATATACCTTGCAGCGGCTGCGGTCGCCACGCTCCAGGCGTACGACCTTGCCGCCGATCAGATCGATTGCGGGAAACAGGATCATCGGCCAGCCTCCTCGACGATGTTGACGAAGTTCTTAAGGATGCGCTGACCCAGCGCGGAGGATTTCTCGGGATGGAACTGGCAGCCCCACACGTTGCCATGGCGCACGATGCACGGGAAGCTCCGCGTATAGTGCGTGCGCGCCAGCACATCGGCGGCATCGGCGTCGTCGGCCACCGCATAACTGTGGGTGAAGTACATGTTGGCACCCTCGGCAAAACCAGCAAGCAGCGGATCGGCCGCGCCGGCGGGCGTCATGTGCACCTGGTCCCAGCCCACGTGCGGCACCTTCAGGCGGCTCGACTCCAGGCGCGTGCACGAACCGCGCATAATACCCAGGCCATCGACCCAGAGGGCACCGGCCCGCTCGGAGGCGTTGCCGTCGGCGACCGCGCTCTCGCTCGCAGGAACGCCCTCGTTGCCGCGCTCAAAAAACAACTGAAGACCCAGGCAGACGCCGAGCAGCGGAGTTCCAGCGGCGACGGCATCGAGCACCGCGTCCGCCTCGCCGCTCTGGCGCATAAAGGCGATCGCGTCATAGAACGCGCCCACGCCCGGGATGACCAGGCCGTCGGCGCGGCGGATCTGCTCCGGATCGTCCGACGTGCAGGCGGCGGCACCGGCGCGCGCAAGCCCACGCGCAACGCTAGACAAGTTGCCCTTGTGGTAGTCGACCACCACGATCTTCGGTTCGCCCACGCGACCCTCCCTTTTTCAATTCAAAACCTGTCCCTTTGTGGCGGTTACAGCGAGCCCTTGGTGCTGGGAATGCCCTGCACGCGGGGGTCCAGCTCGCAGGCGCGGCGCATCGTGCGGCCCACGGCCTTAAAGGCGGCCTCGATAATGTGATGCGAGTTGCCGCCCACCAGCTCGCGCACGTGCAGCGTGAGCTTGGCATCGCGCGCAAAGGCGTAGAAGAACTCGACGGCCAGCTCGGTATCGAAGCTGCCCACGCGCTCAGTCGGCACGGGCAGCTCGCAGTAGGCCTGCCCGCGGCCCGAAATATCAACAGCAGCCATCACAAGCGTCTCGTCCATGGCGATCGCCGCGTCGGCAAAGCGCGTAATGCCCGCCTTGTCGCCCAGCGCCTGGCAAAACGCCTCGCCCAGCACAATGCCCGTGTCCTCGACGGTATGATGCGCATCGACCTCGACGTCGCCCACCGCGTGCACCGTCAAATCGAACAGGCCATGGCGGCCAAAAGCGTTGAGCATGTGGTCGAAAAACGGCACGCCGGTCGAGATATCACACACGCCGCATCCGTCCAGGTCGAGCTTTACGACAATGTCGGTCTCCCCCGTCTTGCGGGTCACCTCGGCATAGCGGTCCATCTACATCTCCTCCTTCACCAGCGCGGCAAACGCGGCCAGCACCTCGTCGTTTTCCTGCGGGGTGCCTACGGTAATGCGCAGACAGTCCGCGAGCCCCGGCGCGTAACTAAAGTCGCGCACCAAAATTGAATACTCGTCGCGCAGACGCTCGCGCACGCGCGTGGCATGCGGCGTGCGCACAAGCACAAAGTTCGCCGCGCTCGGCCACGCCTCCACGGGCAGACCCTCGGCAGCCATTGCGCGCAGGGCACACAACTCGCGCTCGCGCTCGGATGCGACCTGTGCCACCACGGGCGCGTACGCATCGCGGGCACGCACGCAGGCAAGTGCTGCCGCCTGGCTCAGCACGTTGACCGAATAGATTTGGCGAATCGCCGCGAACACGTCGATGACCTCGGGTGCCGCGATCACATAGCCCAGACGCGTACCGGCGGCGCCGAACGCCTTGGACAGCGTGTGCAGAATCACCAGGTTGGGATGCTCGGCGATAAGCCCCTGCGCCGTGGTAGCCGCGCCAAACGAATCGTCGGCAAACTCAACGTAGGCCTCGTCGACCATGACCATGCCGGGGCACGCATCGCACAGGGCCGCGACAAAGTCGAGCGGTGCCACGTCGCCCGTGGGGTTGTTGGGCGAAGTCACGATGGCCAGGTTGCACTCAGGCGCCGCTGCAAGCACCGCCGCTTGGTCGAGTTCAAAGGTCGCCGGGTCGCGCCACACGTCGCGCACCTCGGTCTGGCACAGCGACGCAAAGAACGCATACTCGCTAAAGCACGGCGGGCAGTTGAGCAGGGTCCGCCCCGCGCCGCCAAACGCCAGCAAGTAGTTATAGAGCAGCTCGTCACCGCCGTTGCCCACGCAGATATTCTCGCGCGTCACGCCATGCCAAGCAGCAAGCTCATCGCGCAGGTCGTTGGACATGGGGTCGGGATAACGGTTGAGCGGCGTGGCAGCCAGGGCTGCATCAATCGCCTCGCGCACGCCGGCCGGCACGGGATAGGTGTTCTCGTTGGCCGAAAGGTTGATGCGCGTGGGCGTAAAGTTGGGATCATAGGGCTCAATGCCGGCCAGGTAGGGCTGGACGAGCTCCTTCATGCGCGGCGTGAGTTCGGCCATGTTAGGCCTCCTCGCCGGTCGCGCCAACGCCATCCGCGCCCGCAGCCGCCAGGTCAACGCCCTCGGCAACCGTCGCCACGGCGTCACCCGGCCAAGCGACCTTGGTCAGGTCGGCCGCGGCCAGAGACTCGGCACTCACGGCATCCTCGCCCTGCTCCAGCACACGGCGACGCAGGGCGGCGGATAGCGCGTGCGCCCACAGGCCCTCGGCCTCGGCCAGACGCTGTGTGGCGGGAGCGTCGGAGAGCAGGCCCTCGGGTGTATAGCAAATGACGCTCGAGCGCTTAACGAACTCTTCGACCGAAAGCGGGTTGGAGAACATGGCCGTGCCGCCAGTCGGCAGCGTGTGGTTGGGACCGGCAACGTAATCGCCGAGCGGCTCGGAGCTCCAAGCGCCCACAAAGATGGCGCCGGCGTTGCGAATGCCGCCGAGCAGGCCCATCGCATCCTTGCAGTGCAGCTCCAGGTGCTCGGGCGCCACGGTGTTCACGGCCTCGACGGCGGCAGCCATATCGGCGGCCACCACGATGGTGCCTTCGTTGTCGAGCGAGGCGCGCGTGATTTCGGCGCGTGGCGACTGCGCCACCAGAATGTCGATGCCAGCCTCGACCTCGCGCGCAAACTGCCCATCGCAGGTCACCAGATAACAGGCGGCCAGCGGATCGTGCTCGGCCTGGGCCATCAGGTCTGCCGCGACCACCATGGGCTTGGCCGTGGCATCGGCCAGCACGCAGACCTCGGACGGGCCAGCGACCATGTCGATTCCCACGCCGCCCGAGACAATCTGCTTGGCAGCGGCAACAAAAGCGTTGCCCGGACCGGTGATTTTATCGACACGCGGAATGCTCTCGGTACCGTATGCCAGCGCGGCCACGGCCTGGGCGCCGCCCACCATATAGATTTCGTCCACGCCGCCGAGCTTTGCTGCGGCGAGCGTGTAGGGGCTGATCAGGCCGTCTTTTTGCGGCGGGGTCACCATAACCACGCGCTTGACGCCGGCAACCTTGGCGGGAATGGCGTTCATGAGCACCGTGGAGGGATACTGCGCGCGACCGCCCGGCACATAGATGCCAGCCGCCGCGAGCGGGGTCACCTTAACGCCGAGCATCGTGCCGTCCGGGCGCGTGGTAAACCAGCTCTGTTCGACCTCGCGCTGGTGGAACTCGCGAATCTGGCGCGCGGCCTTCTCGAGCGCGGCGACAAAGGCCGGATCGAGGCCTTCGAGCGCGGCATCGATCTGCTCTTGCGGCAGACGGAAGCTCTGCAGCTCAACGCCGTCAAAACGCCGACAGTAGTCGCGCACCGCGGCATCGCCATTGGCGCGCACGTTGGCCACGATATCGCGGGCGGCGTCGACGATGTTTTGCGGCAGCACGCCCTTACGGTTGAGTTGGTTGGTAACGAGGCGCTCACCGGGAGCAAGTTTGATGGTCTTCATATCGGTATCCCCTATCGGTCGAGGTTGTGTTCGAAAAACGAGAGGCCGGGCGGCGGCGCCAATCGGCCCGCAGCCCGTACGTTGGGACGCCCGTGCGTGCTCGCGCTATTGTGCCGAGCCCGCAACGGGCTCAAAATGCTTGTCCTTCACGGCCGCGGCCAGACGATCTGCCAGATTGCGTACGCGCGAATCCAGGCGTGCGGCACCTGGATTGACAAAGAAACGGGCCGTGCAGTCCATGATGCGACCGGTAATGACCAGGTCGTTGTCGCGTAGCGTGGCACCCGTGGCGGTAATGTCCACGATGCGATCGGTCATGCCGACGATGGGGCCCAGCTCGATGTTGCCGTGCAGCGAAACGATGTCGGCGTTCACGCCTCGCTCGGCATACCAGGCGCTCGCGATGCGCGGATACTTGGTGGCCACGCGAAGCGACCCGCGACGAGCATAGTTGCGCTCGGCCTGACCGGCGCGCCGTGCGGGCTCCGCCTCGATAAAGGTGCACAGGCCATAGCCCAGGTCGACCAGCTGCAGCAGGTTGAGGTCTGCCTCGATGAGCGAGTCCCAGCCGCAGATGCCGCAATCGGCACCGCCGCAACCCACAAAGGCAGGCGCATCGCTGGGACGCACGATGACAAACTCGATATCGCCGACCGCGCCCTCACCGGCACGCGTGTCGCGTCCGCGCACGATCAGGTGACGGCCGGGGTCGCGCAGCTCAGAGACGTCCAGGCCCGCGGCCTCGAGCACGTCGAGCGTGTCGGCCTTAAGCGAGCCCTTGGGCACGGCGATGCGCAGCGGACCCTCGGCGCCACGGCCCGCGGCGTGATTGCCGTCGGAAGCGGCATCCTCGGCCGAGGTGCGCGCGGCCTCCAGACGCTCGAGCGAAAAGGCGAAGCCCGCCGCCGGCACCTCGATACCGTCGCCAAAAGCGCCGGTAAAGATGGAGTCGTAGCGTCCGCCCGAACCGACTGGATCGGGCAGGCCGCCGGCATAGGCCTTAAAAACCAGGCCCGTGTAGTAATCAAACGAGTTCATGATGGAGAAGTCGAATGACAGTACCTGGGCGTCCTCGGGTGTCAGGCCCTCGACCAGAGCACGCAGCTCGCGCGTCAGCGGCGCGACGATACCGGCGGCCTCCAGCAGCGCGTCCACGCGGTCGAGCACCTCGGCACCGCCGTGCAGACGCGGCAGCTCGCTAATGGCGGCCTTGACGGCATCGGACTCGACGCTTGCCGCCACGCAGGCATCGAGGCCCACAAAGTCGTTGGCGTGCACGCAGCACAGGGCCTCGGCGGCCAGCTCGCGATCCTCGCACGCCGCGAGCAGTTCCTTAAACGGACGCACACTGCCCGCGATAATGCGTGCATCGGGCAGCGCCAGCTTGCGCACGGCCTCGGCCACGAGCGAGACGATCTCGACATCGCCCGCGGTATCGCCCGCACCGATAAGCTCAAAGCCCAGCTGTGTAAACTGACGCGAGCCACCGGCATTGCGCTGGCACTCGCGAACCACCGGCGCCTCGTAGCGAAGGCGCAGGGGCAGGTCGGCCGCGCGCATGCGGGTCGAAACCAGACGCACGATCGGCAATGTGTTGTCGGGACGGACCACCAGCAGGCGGCCATCATCGTCAAAGAGCTTAAACGGCGTGTCCGCAATGCGGCCGCCCTCCTCGAGCGAACCCTTGTCCTCGAGCAGCGGCGTTTCGACCGGCAGGTAATGATGCTCCCTAAAGCAGCCCTTCACCGTCAGCGCAATCTCCTCGCGCGCCTGAGCCTCCTCGGGCAATATGTCCCGGAATCCCCACGGTGTGGCCGTCATCTGGTGAGCCTCCTCATGCTGTGTTTCATATAGAGCAGAAGACCGGCATAGCTCCGCCGGTCTTCTGGGTACTTTAGCATACTAGAGTGTTTGCGGGGAGAATCGTCCTCCTCGGCTCACACCGTATTCATTTGGAAACATAGGGGAAAGCGCGTCCCGCCCGCCAGCCAAAAACTGGGATGCGGTTTCCGGTTGAGGTCCTCAGCGGAAAGTGTGTCCCATTCTGAGCGCCTGTTCTGGGACGTGCTTTCCGCCAGAAGCCTCAAGCGGAAAGCACGTCCCGTTTCTCAAAAAGCGTCAAACGCCAACTCGGCGCCCTGTCCCACTTAGGCGCCAATCGCGCGTCGGTACTCCGCCATAACCTGAGCGTCGGCTGCCGCGGGATTGGCAAAATAGCGCCAGTCATAGGTCTCGGCCGAAACAACTCCGCGATAGCCGCGCGCCACCAGCCTATCTAGGTCGGCGCGCATATCGCGGTCGCCGTCACCCCAAGCAAGATGCGTCGTGCCGTCTGCCGCAACATCGACAAAATGCACGTGGGCGACATCATCGCCAAGCAGATCGAAATAATCGTCGATGGTATCCCCTGCCACCGCCATAGCGCCCAAATCCAGACACGCCTTAAGTGCCGGATGATCAACTGCCTCGATCATGCGCTTCGTGTCGGCCGCCGAGTTCACGATCATCGACTCAACCGGCTGTAGGGCCTCGAGCACCAGTCGCACGCCGCGCTCTCCCGCATGCTCGGCAATCGCACGCAGCATCGAGGCGCTGCGACCCCACGCGTCCTCGATCGGCTCGTTCAAAAATGCCCAGCCGCTCGAGACCATGACCTGCTCGGCTCCAAGTTCCGCCGCGATATCCACAACGTTCTTAAAGTACGCGAGCGTGCGGGCACGCGCCTCATTCCCGCGCGCCGCGATATTCCACGGCTTGGGGTTGTTCTGCTCGGGACAAAGCCCCACAATCCGAACCCCATACCGGTGTGACAGCTCCCGCACCTGCTCGAGCGAATCGTATCCATGGCAATCGACATACAGATGCATCGCCCCGGTCCAAAGCTCGCAACACGTGTAGCCCGAAGCCGACGCCGAAGAAAAGAACTCCTCAAGGTCAAAATAACGATGGCTGATATTCATAACGGCAAGCTGGGGGTAGCTCATAATTACTCTCCAACCCAAACGGGGCCCCGTTCCATATAGGAGCGGGGCCCAATTACACAAACGATATTTGCTCTTAGTAATCGAACTGGTGATAGTAACGACGATAGTTCAGGTTGTGCTTGGTGACCGTCTCGTAGTAAGCGGCAAGGCGATCGGTGATCAGCGAGGAGAGGATCCACGGGGAGACGATGACGCGGAACTCGTCGTCAAGGCCGGGGATGGCGAACTCGGCGGTGTCGATGATGTTGATGTCGGTGTCGCCGGTCACGCCGCGGGTCAGGAAGGCGCGGACGCGCTCGTCGAGCTTGCGGTTCTCGTCCTCGCCCATGAACAGGAACACGGGGACGCCGGGCTCCACGAGCTCGAGGGTGCCGTGGAAGAAGTCGGCCGAGGTGATGTAGCGGGTGCGCTTCCACTGCATCTCCTCCAGGATGCACATCGAGAACAGGATCGTCTCGCCCCACAGGGCGCCGGAGCCGATGAACATGGTGTAGGGGGCCAGGGCGTACTTCTTGGCGAGCTCCTCGGCGCGCGGCTCGA
>DBEXKF010000252.1:0-2192 GCA_048175045.1 Collinsella sp. | reverse complement strand
CTTGATGGCGGCAGGGTTAACGTGCTTGCCGTCACAGATGATCTCGGCGTAGGTCTCGGGCGTGGACATGGCAGCGCCCACGACACCGGGCTCACGGTGATGCAGCCCGCGCTGGCCGTTATAGGTATGCGTAAAGCAGCTGGCACCGGCGTTGATGGCGGCGATGCACTCATCGTAGGTGGCGTCGGAGTGACCGATGCTGGTCACCACGCCCTTGGCGTTCAGAGCAGCCGCATAAGCAGCGGCACCGTCGCGCTCGGCCGCCATGGCACTCTTAACGATGCGACCACCCGCAGCCTCCTGCCACTGATCGAAGACCTCCTCGGAGGGATCGATCAGGTAAGCGGGGTTCTGCGCGCCCACGTGCTTCATGGTAAAGAAGGGGCCCTCCAGGTAGATGCCCTGAATGCGAGCACCGCAGAAGTCGGGGCCGCGACCCTCGTCCGCCTGAGCGATGGCGGCGCAGGCGTCCTTGATCTGCTCGACGCCATCGGTGAACGTCGTGGGCAGCCAGCTGGTGGTGCCGCGACGGGCGAGCTCGGTCGAGCTGATATCGATGCCCTCGGGATCGTTATCGGTAGTTGAGTGGTTGTAGAAGCCATGGATGTGAGTATCGACCATACCCGGTGCGATCCACGATCCCGTGTAGTCCTTAATCTCGCAAGAGGGCTCGTCGGCCTGCCAGGCGCCAAAGACGCCGTCCTCAACCATAAGATAGCCGCCCAGTTGCGGGCCTGCCGGCAAGAAGAACTTGTCAGCCTTAATTGCGTACGTGCTCATATGCACTCCTTGCTTCTAAAGCAGTTGACTGTAGTGATGCTTATACCCAGCTCACGTAAAACAAAAAGCGCCCGCCCGCCGTTATGAGCGGACGGGCGCCCTTACAGGGGGACGCGATTAAGCGGTGAAGGGGTGAATCGTCACGCCCTTAACCACGCGGTTGACCGTGCCGGTGGGGCTCGGCGTATCGGGCGTGTTGCCCACGCGCACGGAGTTGAGCAGGCTGATAGCCTGGGCAAACATCACGAACGGCAGAGCAAGGTAGCCCTCGGGAAGTGCCTCGTAGCCCTTAAAGGTGAAGGACTCACCCTCATAGACGGTGGCACCTTCCTGCTGAACGGCAACGGTGTGCTGAGCGATCTTGTCGCTACCGATCTCGTTGAGGATGTCGATGTCGTACTGACGGGTGTAGGCGTCGTTATTGACGAACACGAAGACGAGCGTCTTATCGTCGACGAAGGACTTAGGTCCATGACGATAGCCCATGGAGGTGTCGTAGGAAGTAGCGACCAGACCGTGAGCGAGCTCAAGGATCTTGAGCTGGCTCTCCTGGGCAAGGCCACCGAAGGAGCCAGAACCCAAGTAGGTCACGCGGTTGAAGTCGCCAGCCAGGTAATCGGCGATCTCGGGCTCACGGGAGATGACCTCCTCGCCCATCTTGGCAATCGTCTCGACCCACTCGGCCTTCTGCTCGTCAGAGGCAGTGTCGAAAATAAGGGTGGAGAGCAGGGTCATGCAGGAATAAGAACCGGTCATGGCGAAGCCCTTGTCGTTGGCGCGCGGAATGAGCAGCGTCAGCGCGCTGGGATCATCGGCAGACTCGACGGCGAGCTTGCCCTCGGGAGCGCAAGTGATGTTGAGGAACTTGACGTTGTGGACGAGCTCCTTGGCAACGGCAACGGCGGCAAGGCTCTCGGGGCTGTTGCCAGAGCGGGCAAAGGAAACCACGAGCGTGGGATCCTCGGCGCGCAGGAAGTCGCGCGGGGCGCTCACGATGTCGGTCGTGGCGATGGGCTTAAAGTCGTAGAGATCAGTGTTGCCAGCGTGACGCAGGTACGGGGCGCAGGTATCGCCAACGTAGTCGGACGTACCGGCACCGGTGAAGACAACGGACAGACGACCCTCGCCCATAGCGCGAGACTCGGCCAGGAAGGCCTCGATGGCCTCCTTGTTCTCGCGATAGATGTTGAGCGTATCACGCCAAAGCTCGGGCTGCTGAGCAATTTCGGCCGTGGTGATCTGGGCGCCGAGCTCGGTGAGCTCCTCGACACTCTTCTCGAACATTTTTAATACCTCTCTCTAGAAGTAATCCTCTGACGTGCAATTATACACTTCAGTTGGTTATCTGGTAGTAACCAGTTAAATTCAAAGAATCATCATATGTATACGATGCGAACACTAGTCGCTACGCT
>DBEXKF010000251.1:0-3232 GCA_048175045.1 Collinsella sp. | reverse complement strand
GACGGCCGAAGAGGCGTCAGCAGGTCAGTGGGTCATCGTCCCGGCATTCAGCATCAGGGTAGCGCTGCGACGCGGAAATCGCGCGCCGTTGCCGCGCCCCGCAGTGCCCGCTTCCCCCGAGAACAATTATCAGTGCAGGTCGCGGATGCCCAAAACTGGGGTCTGGTCGACAGGTCTCGGTTTTTCACCGCACTTCCGGATTGGGCGCTCATTTAGCACTCTCGATGTCCCCACATCCTCTAAAAAAGTTCTTAAAACAGCCTTAAAGGCGTTCTAGCTCGCGTTGACAGCGTAAAATACGTATGTTTGACTATGAACGAAGTGGATTTTAGGGGAGGGGTGCGCCATGGAGGTGCTGGTTGTTGGCAACACCGCATATGTTGACGATGACTTTTGTGCCAAGGCGTTCCCCGGGGACCATGTCCAGGTCGTCGCTGCCGCGGAAGCGCGCCGCGATGAGTCATCACCCCATGCCTCGTGGAAAGAGCTTCTGCAACACCTGGATCAGGCCTACGAGTTCGACCGCGTGGTCTACCTATCCAATTACCTTACCCCGCATACCGATACCGTGGGCGATATCGAGCTGTTGCGCTCGGTCTTTCGTGCGTGCGCGGGTCGCCGGGTCCAACTGCTGTATGTAGCGGGGCCCGCGGGTGCCGAGGGTGCCGTCGATGCCGCGGGGCGAACGGGCAAGGGAAGTATCGCCCGCGCAGCCAACGACCTGTGCCGCTACTACGCTGCTCGCGAGGGCGTTCAAACCAAGATCCTGCGCGTGCCGTTCCTGTATACCGCGTCTGCCGCGCTGGAGGACCCGTTTTTGGTGCCGCTGTTCGACGCGTGCTCAACCGGATCGGTCGCTCTGCAGGGCGCACAGGATGCGGCGTTTCCCCTGCTGTGTGCCGAGGAGCTTGCGGTGCTGGTACGCCGTATCTTCGACAGCTGGGATGCCTCCTTTGAGACGCTCGACGTTGCCGATACCTTTCATCACGCGTCAGGTGAGGTGGGTGAGGCCCTCAAGGCGCTGTTCCCAGGGCTTTCAGTTGCCTATGGCGATTCTGCCGGCTACGCCCTGCCCGTCAGCGACGTCGTTCGCGTGCGTTATGGTTGGTTTCAGCGGTACGACCTGCTGCGCGATCTTTCGACCATTCAAGCGCGTTGGGATGCAGGCCGCGCAAAGAAGGTTAACCCCTTGCGCGCCGCCATCGACCGCATCCGGCTGCACACGCTGCCTATCAAATGCCTGGAGACGGGCGTTGCCTGGGTCCTGTTCGAGGTGCTGGAGCATCTGTTCTCCCAATCGGCTCAGCTCAACGTGCTTGATTATCGCCTGCTCTACGTGGTGCTGATCGGCACGCTGTATGGCTTGGACTTTGGCTTGGTTGCGGCGCTGCTGGCGTCGGTGGGTTTGGCCGCGAGCTACTTTACTCAGTACGGCTATACCTTCCAGGGCCTGTTCTACGAGCCGTCCAACTGGCTGCCGTTTATTGCGTACTTTGTGGTGGGTGCCGTGTGCGGCTATGTGCAGCTGCGCAACAGCGAAGCCATTAGGGCAGAGCGCGATCAAAACGAGCTCGTGCGCAACCGCAATACGTTCCTTACGCAGCTCTACCACGACGCGATCGAGGACAAGCGCGCGTACAGGCGCCAGATCGTGGGTCGCCACGACAGCTTTGGCAAGATCTTTGCCGTGACGCAGGAGCTCGACGTACTCAACCCACGCGACATCTATCGCAAGTGCTGCGAGCTTTTGGGCGAGATCCTCGAGAACGATTCCGTGGCGATCTACCATGTTTCGGGCGGGGCATTTGCACGCCTGGTGGCTGCAAGTCCCGCGATTGCCGAAGATGCCGCACGCTCGCTCACGCTTGAGCAGCTTGCACCTCTTTTGGGCGACGGGGGTCGTTCGAACCTGTGGTTGAACCGCGAGCTGACGCCGGGGCTTCCCATGTTTGGATACACGATCGAGCGCGACGGGGCACCCGCCGTGTTGATCTTTGTGCGTAGTGCGGCCGAAAACCAAATGACCCTCTATTATCAAAACCTGTTCCGCATCTTGTGCGGGCTGGTCGAAAGCGCGCTGGGCCGTGCCTTTGACTATGAGGCGGTGGCGCAGGATAAACGCTGCGTTGACGGCACTTGCGTGCTCAAGCAGGCGGCCTTTGGCCAAGAGCTCGCGGCGGAGCAGGCGCTGGCAGATAGCAAGATGGGGAGTTTTTTGCTCCTGCGCGTGGTACCGGGCATGGAGCCTGTCGGCGAGCTGGTGGGCGCAATTGGGTCGGCAATCCGCGAGAGCGACGCGGCGGGCTTGGTCGACGGCGACGTGCTCTACCTGCTTATGCGCCAGGCAAAGGCGTGCGATCTGCCCATTATCCGCGAGCGCCTGAGCGCAAAGCATATTGCGGTGGAGCCCGTCGACGGCGAGGACATCGTGGCGCTGCTGCAGCACATCGCTTACGCCGGTGACGGTGAGGGGGGTGCCGCTTGATCTCGCTTGTCGTTGCTGCCGTCTTGCTGCTGATTCATGCGCTGGTTTGCTTGATGCTGTGGACGCTCATGAAGCTGGGCCTGCTGCCGGTGCGCGGGCACATGCTGGCTGTGATAGTGCTAGTGCCGCTGTGGGGCCCGTTGCTGGTGGTTCTGCTATCGGTCTGCAGTGCGGTGTTTGGCGAGGGGCTGAAAGAGTCTGCGCTGGAGTCGCTGCGCTTCAACGACGACCTGCATCGTAGCATGTCGGTACCGAGTGCTGAGGACGATGCGGGCGTAGTGCCGCTCGAGGAGGCGCTCATCGTCAATGACCCGGCATACCGGCGCCGCCTAATGCTCTCCATGCTCACCGAGGAGCCCGACGCTTACCTGGCGCAGCTGCAGGCGGCTAAGCTTAACGACGACGTTGAGGTGGCGCACTATGCCGCGACGGCGGTGGCGCAGATCTCCAAGGAGTCCGACCTTAAACTGCAGCAGCTGGAGCGTGCCTTTAAGACGGACCCGAGCGCGCAAAACCTCAACGAATACTGCGATTTTCTTGGTGAATACTTGGGCTCGGGCTTGGCCGAGGGGCGCGTGGCTCAGATTCAGCGCCAACAGTACGCGCGCCTGCTTGCGCGTCGCTGCGAGCGCGAGGATACCCTTGAGCTGCGCATTCGATACGCGACGGCTCTGGCCGATGTCGGACAGATCGACGAGGCGCAGGCCGTGACCGACCAGCTGGTGCTCGACGTGCCCGACGAGCAGG
>DBEXKF010000250.1:0-3835 GCA_048175045.1 Collinsella sp. | reverse complement strand
GACCTTATCGGTTTCGGTTCGGGCAAGGGCTCCGCGCTTGCCGATTACGGTCGTGTCCTGGGGATTTCGCCCGATGAGATGATGGCATTTGGCGACAATGAGAACGATCGCGACATGCTCAACGTCGTGGGCCATCCCTATCTGATGGAGAGCTGCAACCCCACCATGCGCGGTATCAACGATCGCGTCCGTTACGTGCACACGGTCGAAGAAGAACTGCGCCGCCTGCTCGCCGAGTAGGTTTTCGGGACATGCCTAGAAATGTACTGTTTGCTGTAACGGATGGGAAAGTAGATTTGCAGGCATGCCCCAAAGGCTACCGGCAGTCGGGGCAGAGTCCCTCAAAGATGGTGTAGTGCGAGCTGACGCTCCATCCGATTTGTTCGGATGCCCTGGCGTCGAGCTGGGCATCGAAGGGGAGCGGCACGTCGATGACGCGGCTGCACGAGGTGCAGATGATATGTGCGTGCGGCTCGATGGTGCGATCGAAGCGGCTGCCGCCCGGCGTCTTAATAGAAAGAATCTCGCCGGCGTCGGCTAAGAGATTGAGGTTGCGGTAGACCGTGCCGCGGCTGATCTTGTCATCCTGTTCGCGTACGACATTGTAGATTTCGTCGGCGGTGGGATGGTTATAGCTTTGGCGCACAGCGTCAAGAACCAGCTTTCGCTGCCTGGTATTCCTTCTTTGCACCGCCATGCGCCTCGCCTCTTTTCTGTAAACGGCATGAAGCAAATGATACCTTATTTAGAACACAATACTAATAGCGAGGGCTAAAACCATCCTCGTTGGCAAGCGGGGTGCGAGCTTGAGCGTCTACAAGGCGAAAACGTGTCCCCATGCGCTCATAGGAGGCATGAAGCGCCTCGAGCAGAGACACGATGTTTGCCGGCGTGCCCTGTAGCTCCATCTCAACCGAGCCGTCTTCCATATTGCGCACCCAGCCGGTGAGGGAGCGCGCCTGTGCGAGGTTGGTGTTGGTGAAGCGGAAACCGACGCCCTGGACTTGCCCCTCCCACCGCAGGAAATAGCGCTGCGGGGCGTCTTGAGTGGCCTCGTCGCTTGCGAGCACGGTGAGCCTGCGGCGCAGCTCGAACTCGACGCCAGAGAGCTTTTGGAGTTCGCGGCTGCCGCCGGCGACGCTGGAGAAGAACGTATCGAAGAAGCTCATCGCTAGGCCTGCTTGTCTGCGTCGGCCGGGAAGGTAATGCCGGCCTGCTGGCGTACGGCATCCATGATGCGCAGTGAGACGAGCGTGACATCGCGGTAGTGTCCGAGCTCGTGGCGTCCCGCCGGGGTCTCCCAAATCTCTTCCTTAACGTTATCGATACCGCCGATGGCGGTGATAAAGTCTGTGAGTTCGTATTCCATGGTGTTGCTCGATTTGGGAAGGTCGAGCACGCGGCCGTTGTCGCCCTGTTCGCGCGGTACCTCGGTCGCCGAGCCGCGTACGACGTCGCCGCGATAGTCGATGCGGACGTTGCGGGGCGTGGACAGATGGTCGATCTGGATAGTGCCACGCTCGCCTTCAATCTGCGAGGGCAGCAGGTCATTCGTAATTTTGGAGTGCGCAAGCTCGACGGAGATACGGCCACCGCCGTAGCTGGCGAGGATGGAACCGCAACCGTCGATGGGGCCGTGCGTGAGCTGTCGCGTGGCGGGGTCGAGCAGAGTAGCCATGCTCGTAAGGCCGGAGGGCATGCCGAAAATCTCGACCATGGGCTCGACGGTGTAGACGCCGATGTCCATGAGGGAACCCGATGCCATATTGCAGTCAAAGATATTGGTGGCGCGCCCCGCGAGAACCTCGTTGTAGCGCGAGGAATACTTGCCAAAGCGCAACGATGCACGACGAATGGGCGCAATCTCGCCCAGGGCGTCCTCGACGGCGTGGAAAGCGGGGTCATGGAGCGGGCGCATGGCCTCGAGGGCTACGACGCCCGCCGCCTCGGCTGCGCGAAAGACCTCGAGCGCCTGCGCCTCGGTGGCACAAAAGGGCTTTTCGACGATAACGTGCTTGCCGCCGGCGATACAGGCGAGCGCCTGCTCGTAGTGGAGCGCATTGGGGCTGCCGATGTAGACAGCGTCGACGTCGGCAGCGGACGCAAGCTCGTCAAGCGCGGTGAAGTAACGCTCGCCGCCGTGCTTAGTGGTGAAGGCGGCGCCGCGATCTGCATCGCGCGAGAGCGTGCCCACAAACGCGGCTTGGTCGTTGGCGTTGACGACCTGGATAAAGTCGTCGGTAATCATGGATGTGCCGATGGTCGCTATACGCAGCATATATCCCCCTCGTGCCGTTCGGTTTACAGGATGAGTGTAGCGCGAGGGGCAGGAAATAGCGTGCGAAAACGCCGTTACAGGTCGCTCTCGTTAAAGCCGGTGTCGATATCGAGGTTGCTGCCGTCGGCCGCCGTGGTGGCAAGCTCGTCGCAGCGCTCATTGAGCTCATGGCCGGCGTGGCCCTTAACCCAGATGAACTCCACCTTGTGCTTACTCTTTGCGGTGAGTAGGCGCTCCCACAGATCGCGGTTCTTAACGGGCTGCTTGTTGGCGGTCTTCCAGCCGCGTTTTTTCCAGCCGTCGATCCAGTGCTTGTTGAAGGCGTTAACAACGTACTGCGAATCGGAATGGACTTCGGCATCGCAGGGGCGGTTGAGCGCCTCGAGCGCCACGATGACGGCCATGAGTTCCATGCGGTTGTTGGTGGTCTTAGCGTAGCCGCGCGAAAGCTCGGAGGTGAAGGTCTTGCCGGCGGGGTTGGTGTATGTGAGCACGGCACCGTAGCCACCGCGTCCCGGATTTGATCGGGCCGAGCCGTCGGTATAGATGATGACCTTCACATGGTTCCTTTCGTTGGGTACGTTTCGTGTGAGTGACCATTGTAGCGCCATGCCCGCCGGGGGCTAGCAATCTACGATTTCTACCCCGTCTTCCGACAGTTAGTTGGCATGGATGATGCGGTTGAGCTCGTCGAGGTATTGCTGCAAGAGGGGAGAGGGCTTGCGCTCGTCGTGCATGATATAGCCTACGCGCATCGTTGGGGCGTCTGCTAACGGGATCGATGCCATACCCCATTGCATTTCATTGGAGAGGACGCCGGTCGACAGGGTGTAACCGTTCGACGTGATAAGTAAGTTAGTAAGTGTTCCGCGGTCCGAGATTCGTATGTTGCGGTCGCAAGGGATATAGCTAAAAGGTTCCTCGGCGTAATAGAAGGAGTTTGAGGTTCCCTGCTCAAAGCTGTAGCGCGTATAGGGCGTGAGGTCGGCAAGGGACAGCTGGGGGCGGCGTGCGAGTGGGTGGCGCTCGCTAACGAAGACGTGGACCGTCGCGTCGAAGAGGGGATGGAAGCTTGCGCGGGCATCGGCGAAGGCCTTCTGCAGAACGCGGGCGTTAAAGTCGTCCAGATACAGGATGCCGATGTCGCTGCGAAACGCGCGGACGTCATCGATGATCTGCGATGTGGTAGTCTCGCGCATGATGAACTCGAACTTGCTGTCGCGGCAGCGCTCGACCACGTTGACAAAGGCCTCGACCGAAAAGGCGTAGTGCTGGGCGGAAATGGCGAGGCGGGCTTGCGGGGTGCCGCCGTCCTCGTAGCGCGCCTCGAGCATGTCGGCCTGCTCTACGACCTGGCGCGCATAGCCCAAAAGCTCGGTGCCGTCGTTGGTGAGCGTGACGCCGCGGCTGGAGCGCGTAAAGATCTCCAGGTGGAGCTCCTGTTCCAGGCTTTTGACGGCGTTTGAGATGTTGGACTGAGCGGTATAGAGGCGCTGAGCTGCGGCATTGATTGAGCCGGACTCTGCTACGGCGATCAGAAAACGAAGCTGCTGAAGG
>DBEXKF010000249.1:0-2794 GCA_048175045.1 Collinsella sp. | reverse complement strand
CCTCGCCGGACGGCCTGGCGCAGGCCTTCACCAGCGGCGAGGACTTCATCGGCGGAGAGCCGTGCGCCCTGGTGCTGGGCGACAACATCTTCTACGGCAACGGCCTGTCCCGCCACCTGACGCGCGCCGTCCAGAACGCCGAGTCGGGCCGCGCCACGGTCTTCGGCTACCACGTGGACGACCCCGAGCGCTTCGGCGTCGTGGAGTTCGACCGCGAGGGGAGGGCCGTCTCCATCGAGGAGAAGCCCGAGCGCCCCAAGAGCTCCTACGCCGTCACCGGCCTGTACTTCTACCCGGGCGACGTGGCCGCCAAGGCGCATAGGGTGGAGCCGTCGGCCCGCGGCGAGCTCGAGATCACCACGCTCAACCAGATGTACCTGGAGGAGGGGACGCTGTCCGTGGTCACCCTCGGCCGCGGCTACGCGTGGCTGGACACCGGCACCATGGAGAGCCTGCACGAGGCGGCGGAGTTCGTCCGCGCCGTGGAGCACTCACAGGACCTGCCGGTGTCCGTCCCCGAGGAGATCGCCTGGGAGAACGGCTGGATCACGACCGCCGGGCTCGAGGAGGCCGCGAAGGCCTACGGCAAGTCGGTCTACGGCCGGCACCTGAAGAAGGTCGCCGCCGGCGAGATCGTCAGCAGCCCGCGCGAGTACTAGCGCCAGCTTGTTTTCTTTTAGGGGTCACCGTTTATCTGGTGGCCCCTTTCGTTATGATTACGTTGACCATAAAGATAATATGATTGGGAGTGGATGTGTTAAGCGTCTACTTTGGCGATATGCCAGAAGCGATTTACAACACAGCGACATATTTCAAAAACTCTTACCGGTCTACTTGGATTACGGATCCCTATGCAGTCTCGATAATTAAAGATGTCGATCGATCGGATGTTGTCTCCGAAAACGTCATCGAAAGCCCCGTGCTTGGATCCATCTCCCCACTCCAGCTTTCTGGTGGCGTGAAAACGCTGCTGCTTATGAGATTTGATCGTAAGCATATTTTTAACGCCTCTACCTGTGGTGACAACTGTGCCAAGTGGATTCTTGACATGGCGAAAGACCGCAAGCTCGTTGTGAATCTCTATCATGTGATGGACTTTGGTCGCGAGGATTTTAAAATTAAAGTCGTGAATAGCGGCCGAATCGTTCACAACATGGCCGAATTGATTCACGAGTCGATTCCGTATCTGTAGGTACTGCTTATGAACGGTTCGCATCTCGTTAAGATTTCCCGGCGCAGGGGAACTAAGTACACATTTACCATCAAGCGGAACATCACTATTGTGCGTGGCGATAGTGGCACGGGTAAGACGACACTGTTTGACATGGTCGCAGACTACATGCGAACGGGCGAGCAGTCGGGTGTCTCCTTGCAATGCGATTGTCCCTGTGTCGCCCTGACCGATTATGATTGGCGAAACCAGCTTTCGTCCGTTCATGACTCGATTGTATTTGTCGATGAGGGCTTAAAAGAGATCCATTCTGATGAGTTTGCCCATCATGTGCTGTATTCCTCGAATTATTTCGTGCTGATCTCAAGGGCTGATTTCCCCAATCTTCCGTATAGCGTGGATGAGATTTACAAGATTAAGACGAGCGGAAAATACCATTCCTTCGTCCCTGTTTATCAAGATCGCGGAAATCATCGTTATGCTATTTCCCGATCGGCGCCAAAACAGGACATTACTTACGTGAAATAACTGGGGATTCGGTTTTTCACTACGACAAAGACTGCATTCCGGAGGCGTTTTGTAGGGGAAGTAATTCTGCGAAGGTCATGGCTCTTATCGCATGCCGAAATGTCCGATAGTTTTGTTGAATAGTGCCGCGGCGTCACTTCCTGCGGCATACTAAAGAAGCTGTACTTGCTTCAGATTGGATTTTCATGTCTGAGATTTTTGAACCTAAGAACATCATCGTCACGGGCGGCTGCGGCTTCATCGGCAGCAACTTCGTGCACTACGTCGTGAACAACCACCCGGGCGTCCACGTCACCGTCCTGGACAAGCTGACCTACGCCGGCAACCCCGAGAACATCGCGGGGCTGCCCGAGGACAGGGTCGAGCTCGTCGTCGGTGACATCTGCGACGCGGAGCTGCTCGATAGGATCGTCCCCGGCCACGACGCGATCGTGCACTACGCCGCAGAGAGCCACAACGACAACTCCATCGCCGACCCGGAGCCGTTCTTGCGCACCAACGTGGAGGGCACCTTCCGCCTGCTGGAGGCCGTCCGCAAATATGGCGTCCGCTACCACCACGTCTCCACCGACGAGGTCTACGGCGACCTGGCGCTCGACGACCCCGCCAAGTTCACCGAGGAGACGCCGTATAAGCCCTCGAGCCCCTATAGCTCCACCAAGGCGAGTTCCGACATGCTCGTGCGCGCATGGACCCGCACCTACGGCCTGCACACCACGATCTCCAACTGCTCCAACAACTACGGCCCCTACCAGCACGTGGAGAAGTTCATCCCCAGGCAGATCACGAACATCGTCGACGGCGTCCGCCCCAAGCTCTACGGGAAGGGCGAGAACGTCCGCGACTGGATCCACACCGAGGACCACAGCTCCGCGGTGTGGGACATCCTCACCAAGGGCCGCATGGGGGAGACCTACCTCATCGGCGCCAATGGGGAGAAGAACAACATCACCGTCCTGCGCATGATCCTGGAGGCCATGGGCCGCGACCCCGAGGACTTCGACTGGGTCGCCGACCGCCCCGGCCACGACCGCCGCTACGCCATCGACTCGACCAAGCTCCAGCGCGAGCTGGGCTGGAGGCCGGCCCACACCG
>DBEXKF010000248.1:0-3128 GCA_048175045.1 Collinsella sp. | reverse complement strand
TCGAGCCGCGCGCCGAGGAGCTCGCCAAGAAGTACGCCCTGGCCCCCTACACCATGTTCATCGGCTCCGGCGCCCTGTGGGGCGAGACGATCCTGTTCTCGATGTGCATCCTGGAGGAGATGCAGTGGAAGCGCACCCGCTTCATCACCTCGGCCGACTTCTTCCACGGCACCCTCGAGCTCGTGGAGCCCGGCGTCCCGGTCTTCCTGTTCATGGGCGAGGACGAGAACCGCAAGCTCGACGAGCGCGTCCGCGCCTTCCTGACCCGCGGCGTGACCGGCGACACCGACATCAACATCATCGACACCGCCGAGTTCGCGATCCCCGGCCTTGACGACGAGTTCCGCGTCATCGTCTCCCCGTGGATTCTGACGGTGCTCGTGACCGACCGCCTGGCTCGCTACTACGAGACGGTCACCAAGCACAACCTCAAGTATCGTCGCTACTATCACCAGTTCGACTACTAAAGAAAACGGGTGCGGGAACGTGCCGGGCTATTGAGAGGAACACAGAATGAGACAGTACATCATCGCCAGCCATGCGCACTTCGCCACCGGCATCAAGGAGAGCGTCGAGCTGCTCTCGGGCGCTCGCGACAACGTCCACGATCTTTCGATGTTCGTCGATGGCCGCATGGACGTGGCCGAGGAGGCCCAAAAACTGCTGGCAGGCATGTCTGCCGACGATGATGTCGTTGTCTGCACCGACCTCTTTGGCGGTAGCGTTAACAACGAGTTCACCAAGATCGTCCAGACGCGTCCCCGCACGTACCTCGTTACCAACATGAACCTTCCTCTGCTCATCCAGCTGCTGGTCTCTGACGAGTCGGCGCCGGTTGAGGAGACGAGTCGCGCCATCGTCGCTGCGGACGATACGCGCGTGAAGTTTGTCAACGATCTTTTGGTCGATGACGAGGAGGAGGAAGAGTTCTAATCCGCAGCACCTACTGACACGCCGTATGACGGCACAAGACCTTTGGGGGGTCACATTATGATTCAGCTACTTCGCGTTGACCATCGCCTGCTTCATGGCCAGGTCGCAGTTTCCTGGGTTCAGGGCCTTGGCTCCAACTGCATCTTCTGCGTGGGCGATAAGGTCGCTAACGACCCGGTGTGGAAGACGACGCTCAAGATGGGCAAGCCTGCCGGCTGCAAGCTCGTCATCAAAGATATGGAGCATGCAATCGAAGCTATCAACTCGGGCGTGACCGACAAGTACAAGATGATCATCTGCGTCGCCACTATCGCTGAGGCAAAGCAGCTTGTTGAGGGCTGCCCGCAGATCAAGTCGGTCAACCTGGGCAACACCAAGCCCAAGGACGAGAAGCGTCCCGACGCTCGTCAGGTCTCTCGTCAGATCTTCCTGACCGCGGCCGAGGAAGCCGATGTGCGCGAGATGCTGGATCGTGGCGTTGAGGTCGAGATTCGACCCCTGGCCGATGACCCCAAGGTCGACTGCGCCAGCGTGCTCTAGGCGTTCAATTTCGAAGAGTCTGAGCTCTTCGTAGTGTCCTATATGGAAAGGGGGATGTATGCTTACCCAAGCAATCCTCATCGGACTTATCGCCGCATTTGGTAAGTTCGACTGCCAGCTCGGTACGCTCTACGCGTTCCGCCCCATCGTCCTGTGCCCGCTCGTGGGCCTGGTGCTGGGGGACCTGCAGTCCGGCCTCGCGATCGGTGCGAGTCTGGAGCTGCTGTTCATGGGCTCGATCTCCATCGGCGCCTACGTGCCGCCTGATGAGACGATCGGCGGCGTGCTCGCCTGCGCCTTCGCTATCCAGCTGGGCCAGAGCACCGAGGCAGCCATCGCGCTTGCCATGCCCATCGCCACGCTGTGCCTTGCCATCAAGAACATCCTTAACGCCGCCCTGCCGATCCTGGTCGACCGCGCTGATGTCTACTCCGGCCAGGGCAACCTTAAGGGTGTCTATGCGGTGCACTTCCTGATCGGTTTGACCGGTATCATCATGGCGTTCCTGCTGTGCTCGCTGTCGTTCTATCTGGGTGCTGACGCCATCCAGGGCCTGCTCGACTTCATCCCGCCCTTTGTCCTTGCTGGCTTTGGCGTTGCCGCCAACTTCCTGCCTGCCATGGGCTTCGCCATGCTCGGCCGCCTGGTGCTCACCAAGCAGCTCGTGCCCTTCTACTTCCTGGGCTTCCTGCTGTGCTCCTACGCCAACGTGCCCGTCCTGGGCGTCGCCCTGATCGCCATCATCATCGGCATCGACAAGTTCGACCTGCTCGGCCTGGGCGGAGCCCAGCCCCAGCTCTCCGCGGAAGGGGATGAGGACGATGACTTCTAGTCCCGAGAACAAGATCACGCGCTCCGACCTCGTCAAGAGCGCCGTCAACGTCGGCGCCCTGGGCATGGAGTTCTCCTGGACCTACTACAAGCAGATGAACATCGCCTTCTGCCTGATGGTCGCCAACATGCTCAAGAAGATCTACGCCGGCCGCCCCGACGACTACGCCGCGGCCCTGCACCGCCACTGCGCGTTCTTCAACATCACCGTCCAGTTCGCCCCGTTCGTCGGCGGCATCGCGATGGCCATGGAGGAGAAGGTCGCCCGCGGCGAGATCGAGCCCGAGAGCGTCAACGACGTCAAGGCCGCCCTCATGGGCCCGCTGTCCGGCATCGGCGACTCCATCTTCCTGTCGACGCTGCGCGTGGTCGCCGCCGCGGTGGGCATCAGCCTGTGCCAGGCCGGCAACCCCTTCGGCCCCATCGCCTTCCTGCTCATCTACAACGTCCCCGGCTTCGCGCTGCGCATCTGGGGCGCCGTCAAGGGCTACGAGCTGGGCGTGGGCTTCCTGGACGAGGCCCAGAGGACCGGCCTCATGCAGAAGATCATGACCTGCGTGGGAATCGTGGGCGTCATGGTCGTGGGCGCCATGTGCAAGGACATGTTCTGGGCCAGCATCCCGGTGGCCATCGGCTCGGGCGACGACGCCCAGACCCTCCAGGACATCCTGGACGGCATCATGCCCGGCATGCTCGGCATGATCGCCTTCTGGCTGTACTACTGGCTGCTGTCCAAGAAGATCAACCCCATGGTGCTGATCGTGGCCACCATGGTCGTGGGCATCATCGGCGCGTTCTTCGGCGTGCTGGCGTAAGGGCCCGGC
>DBEXKF010000247.1:0-2120 GCA_048175045.1 Collinsella sp. | reverse complement strand
TGCCGTATCTTCCTGGGGGTACAGCTCGTCGTTGAGAGTCGTTGCGGCGCTCGGCTGATGGTCGCCAAAAAAGACAAGGACAACCGGTCTGCCGATATTGCGGAGCTCGTTGATAAAGTACTCGAGGTCCCGGTCGGATGCGTTGATGCAGGTAAGATAGGTGTTGAGCGCGCTATTGGCACCCTCGCTGGCTCCCTCGACCCAATAGTTTGTCAGCTCCTCGGCGGGAACGGTGCCATAGTCGTAGCCGCCGTGATTTTGCATCGTGACGTCAAAGATGAACTGCGGGGCTTCGTCGGTTCTAAGCAGGTCGAGTATCTTGTCGTAGGTGGCGTAGTCGCATACGCCGGCATGGTAACAGGGCGCACCTTCGAAATCGCCGATTGAAAGAAAATCTCCGAAGCCCAGCTGCTGATAGATTTTATCTCGATGGTAGTTGACGGGGTTTTGCGGGTGCATAGCGGTAGCGGTATACCCAAGCTCCTTAAGGTCCTTTGCCAGGCTGTTGACGCCATTCATCTGATATAGCTGATAGGGGATTTTGCCTAATCCGACAAAGGCCGTTGTCGCTCCGGTCAAAAATTCGAATTCGGAGTTCGCCGTTCCGCCACCGGCGACCGAAGCGAGCATGGTGCCGCGAACAAGTGTGTCGGGAAGCGAGTTGTAGAATGCGGGGCCGGTGTACCCGGCCGCCTGGAGCTGCTCAAAGCACGAAAGGTCGCTAAAACTCTCGTTCATGACGGCAACAATCGTCGGCTTGATTTCATTGAACTGGGCAACGGCCGCCGCGCGCTGCTCGCTCGAGCCATACGTGCTGTCGTAGGTGGCGGCGAGCTCCTGCTCGATGCTCTGCGCCTCATCGGGCGTATAGTCTTCGGGCTTCTCAATGGGCAACTCGTTGACCATTTCGGTGAACGAAGTGATAAAACCCTGAGACGCATACGTGGTGATGGGCTGCCAACGGTCAAATCCAAAATTCAGCGCCTGCTCCAAGTCGATGCTGGAAAAGCCCGAGAGCCCCACAACGGTCACTAGCAGAAAAGCGCAGAGGTTAGCGGCGATTGCGGGGAACACATGGGTGGGCGTACGGAGCTTTCTCGGTCGGATAAGCGAAAGAAGCCCCAGGGAAATCTCCAGCAGGGCTAGAGAGGTTACGATTCCGGCGGTAAAGGTAAACTCGTATCCCTCGCTCACTTCCATTGCGGTGCCAAGGGCCAAGATATCGCTTGGCAGGATGGCCTCACCTTTAAACGTTATGACGAAGTGCTCGGCAATGCCAAGGATGCAACAGGCGACGGGCACGAGGGCCATGACGCCTCCATGACGCTGTCCCAGCAAATAAAGGGAGAGCAGAACCGTCGCGAGCAGCCCGACGGAAAACCCGAATGAGTTGGCGGGAATGCGATAGAACGTTTCGTTACAGGCAATTTCGAGTGAAACGAACGAGAGCGCTGAAACAGCGGCGATGACAAGGATGTCACGGCAAATACAGGCAACCGTTCCCGTCGCAAGATCGGTTTGGTCGATAAGTCCCGAAACCAAGGGTTCGACAAGAAGTATGACGGCGGCAGCACCGAGCGCCGAATAAGAAAGGAGCCATAGGGAACTGTCCTCATTTACGAGCAATTGATTCGTAATCCATGCAGCTACCACGCCGAGCGGGATGAGGAGCGTCGCGCACCAAAAGACGCGGGCAATGGGCGGCTTTTCATTGTGTTTGATTGAAAAATACACGCGCACGACGACGGCGGCCACGATAAGGACGGCGATGAATATGGGCAGATTGGCCATGTCGCTCGAAGTGATTTCAAGGGGGATATCTTCGGTCATGGACGTTCCTCTGTTACAGCAAATTAAGTTCAGTATTAGATTACTGTAACCTTTCCACGGCATTTCGAGAAACAAAGCGCCCGATACGCAAAGCTAAAGGTCTGCGAATCTTGTATTACGAACATCTGTGCGCGTCGAGTGCGCTAAACTCATCGACAGTATGATTCGATGCAATAGGAGGCAAGGAGCTTCCATGTCTGATTCTTCTATCGTTATTCGCGGCGCTCGTGAGCACAACCTCCGTGATATCGATGTTTCCATTCCGCGCGACCAACTCGTGGTCATTACCG
>DBEXKF010000246.1:0-3898 GCA_048175045.1 Collinsella sp. | reverse complement strand
GCCCAAGAACTACGATCCGTCGACCAACGAGCCGGCGATCCTGCAGAAGTGGCTCGACGGCGGCTACTACAAGCGCCGCGAGGGCGTGGGCGACTGCACCGTCACCATTCCGCCTCCCAACGTGACCGGCAAGCTCCACATGGGTCACGCCACCGACGACTCCATCCAGGACGCCATCGTCCGTATGGCCCGCATGCGCGGCAAGTCCACGCGCTGGGTGCTCGGCACTGACCACGCCGGTATCGCCACGCAGACCAAGGTCGACAAGAAGCTCAAGAGCGAGGGCATCAGCCGCCTGGAGATCGGTCGCGACAAATTTGTCGACGCTTGCTGGGATTGGACCCACGAGTACGGCGGCATCATCGTCGAGCAGATCAAGCGCATGGGCTGCTCCGTCGACTTCGATAACGAGCGCTTCACCATGGACGAGGACTACGCCCAGGCCGTGCGCAAGGTCTTCTGCGACTGGTACCACGACGGTCTGATCTACCGCGGCAAGCGCATCGTCAACTGGTGCCCCAACTGCACCACCGCCATCTCCGACGACGAGGCCGAGTATAAGGACGAGAAGGGCCACCTGTGGCACCTGCGCTACCCGCTGACCGAGCCGGTTAACGGCCAGGACTACATCGTCGTTGCCACCACGCGCCCCGAGACCATGCTCGGTGACACGGGCGTCGCCGTCTCTCCGAAGGACCCCGAGAAGGCTGCCTTCGTGGGCAAGACCGTCATGCTGCCGATTGTTAACCGCGAGATCCCCATCTTCTCCGACTACCACGTCGACGCCAACTTTGGCTCTGGCTTTGTCAAGGTCACCCCGGCTCACGACCCCAACGACTATGCCATGGGTCAGGCCCACGACCTGCCGCAAATCAATATCTTCGATGAGCACGCGGTGGTCGTCGAGGGCTATGGCGAGTTTACCGGCATGAACCGCGATGAGTGCCGCGAGGCCGTCATCAAGTGGTTCGAGGAGCACGGCCTGCTCGACCACGTCGAGGACCTCGATCACTCCGTCATGCACTGCTACCGTTGCGACGCCGCGCTTGAGCCGTGGCTGTCCGAGCAGTGGTTTGTGGCCGTCGACAAGCTCAAGGGGCCAGCGCTCGACGCCGTCAACTCCGGCAAGGTCACCTTCCACCCCGCGCGCTGGACGCAGACCTACACCACCTGGATGGAGAACCTCAAGGACTGGTGCATTAGCCGTCAGCTGTGGTGGGGCCACCGCATTCCCGTGTTCTACTGCGAGGACTGCGGCTGGGAGGATGCCCTGACCGAGGACACCGACGTGTGCCCCAAGTGCGGCGGCCATCACGTGCATCAGGACGAGAACGTGCTGGACACCTGGTTTAGCTCGCAGTTGTGGACCTTCGCCACGCAGGGCTGGCCGCAAAAGCCGGAGCTGCTCGAGGGCCATCACCCCACGACGGCGCTCGTCACCGCGCGCGACATTATCGCGCTGTGGGTTGCCCGCATGGTCATGAGCTCGCTGTACTTCCTGGACGAGGTTCCGTTTAAGGACGTCGTTATCTACCCGACGATCCTTGCCAAGGACGGCAGCCGCATGTCTAAGTCCAAGGGCAACGGCGTTGACCCCATGGATCTCATTGGCATGTACGGCGCCGACGCCATGCGCTACAACCTGCTCACGCTGTGCACCAACAACCAGGACGTCAAGTTCGACGCGAACATTGACAAGAAGACCAAGAAGCTTATCGACAGCCCGCGTACCGACCAGGCCAAGTCGTTTGTGACCAAGATCTGGAACGCCAGCCGCTTCCTGCTTATGAACATGGAGGGCTACACGCCCGGCGAGCCCGTCGTGGAGACGCCGGCCGACGCCTGGATGTTCAGTCGCCTGGCCAAGGCCGTTAAGATGGTCACCGAGGGTATTGAGAACTACACCTTTGGCGATATGGCCCGCGGCGTGCAGCAGTTCTTCTGGAACGAGGTCTGCGACTGGTACGTCGAGGTCACCAAGGCCCGCCTGAAGGGCGAAGGTCGTCTGCAGGCCCAGCGCAACCTGATCTTTGTGCTCGACACCTCCATTCGCCTGATGCACCCGCTCATGCCGTTTGTTACCGAGGAGATCTGGGGCAACATGCCGGCGAGCGTGCTCGACCTGGACGCCGAGGGCAACCTGAACCGCGCCGAGGCGCTCATGATCGCCAAGTGGCCGGAGCCCGCCGACTACGCCAAGTACGTCGACGAGGACGCCGAGCGCGCGTTTGAGCTGTGCCGCACGGTCGTTTCCGCCGCCCGCGCCACGCGTTCGCGTTATCGCTTGAGCCCCAAGGCCGAGCTCGACGTGGTCGTGCGCGCCGGTGCCGAGGACATCGAGAAGCTCGAGAGCCTGCGCTCGACCATCGAGCCGCTGGCCAACACCGCCTCGCTGGTCATGGGTACCGACGTTGAGAAGCCGGCCGCGAGCATCGCCGTGGTCGACAGCGGCGTCGAGGTCTTTGTGGTGCTCGAGGGCAAGGTTGACCTTTCGGCCGAGAAGGCGCGCCTGGAGAAGGAGATCGCCGCGGCCCAGAAGGAGCTCGCCGGCTGCGAGAAGACGCTTGCTAACGAGGGTTTTGTGGCCAAGGCCGCACCTGCGGTGGTCCAGAAGAAGAGGGACCGTGCAGCTGAGCTCAAGGAGATCCTTGCGGCGCTGACTGCTCAGGTTGCTGACTTCTCGTAGGCGGTACTGGGGGACGCGGTTTGGGGCATTGCTCGCTACTGCGGACAGTCCTGCGCAAGACGGACAGCACATTAAGTGCTGTCCTTTGCGTGCGGAACTTGCGGCGAGCAAAGCGTCGGGCCGCTCCTAGTTCGCTTACGTGGTTGTTTGCATCTGGTGTGTTAGGGCCACTGGGTTGTGGCCTTGTTCTCGCTGCAATCGGGTAAAGGCTGATATTGTCAACGTGAGGGGCTCATTCTTTTTGGTGGGCCTCTTTTTCTGTTATGGGGGACTTTGAGTTATGGCTAAGCGTTCTGGGTCGTATGTCGTTCCGTTCTCGTTTGAGTTGCTTTCGTTTGATGAGGCTGTGGGACTTGCTGCTGATACGGGGCGGATTTCTGGGGATGCTGGTCCTCTGCTTGAGACGGTTGTCGATATGCTCGATGAGCTGGGGCGTCCGGACGAGTATTTTGATTGCATTCAGGTTGCCGGCACCAATGGCAAGACTTCGACTACGCGTTTTTCGGCTGCCATTCTTCGTGGTGAGGGGCTCAAGACCGCGCTGTATACGTCGCCGCAGCTTGTTCGTTACCCCGAGCGCATGGAGGTCGATGGACGCGTCGTGAGCGACGAGGCCTTTGCCCGTGGCGTTTCAGCAGCTGTCGAGGCGGGACATCGCGTGAATGCGCGCCGTGTGGCGGCGGGGGAGCGCGCCTATACCATCACGCCGTTTGACCTGCTGACGGCTGCCGCACTGGTAGTGTTTGCCGAGGCCGCGGTGGATGTTGCCGTGCTCGAAGTTGGCATGGGCGGGCGTTGGGATGCTACGAGTGCGACCGATCCCTTGGCCGTCGCCATTACGGGCATTGGACTCGACCATACACGTATTTTGGGTGATACGCTCGAGGCCATTGCGGGGGAGAAGGCCGCGGTCATCAAACCCGGACGTCTGGTTGTGCTGGGTGAGGGTACGCACGAGTCGAGCGTTCAGCGTGTGATGGATGCCCGTTGTCGCGAGTGCGGCATTGTGCCGCTGGTGGTGAACCATGCCACGACCAAGGTGCCGGAGCACGTGGGCGATACGGTTGAGTTTAGCTGCACCACGCCGCGTGCGATCTATGTGTCGAGCATGGTCAAGCCGGCCTATCAGCCGCAGAATGCTGCGTGCGCGATTATGCTATGCGAGGGCTATCTGGGCCGCGAGCTCGATCGCGATACGTTGGATGCATCGCT
>DBEXKF010000245.1:0-2421 GCA_048175045.1 Collinsella sp. | reverse complement strand
CTCGCAAAAGAGCTCGGGGCGGTGGACGGCTTCGTTGATGGGCTTGCTGAGTCCCGAGGCGCCGACGAGCCAGATGACGTTGACCGTGCCGGCGGGAACGACCGGCTCCCACGGGGCGTGCGCCTTGAGCGGGAGCCGCTTGCTGCCATCCGCCTCGGCCAGGACGTAGTCAAAGCGCTGCGCCAGCTGGTCGAGCGGCTCGGCAGGGGAGGAGAGCTTGCCCGTCTGGGGGTCCAAGACGCCTGCCTGGCAGATGCTTCCCCGCACAAGCCCCGCGCAGGCCTCGCAGGTGCAGCCTGGGGCGTGTGGGGCACCTGGCTTCCAAGGCGCGGCGTCCAGGCGACGATTCGACCCGTCCCATGGCACGCCGGCAACGGGAAGCATATGCGTGGTGGTGCAGAGGAGCACGCGGCCGCCAGCGCGCATGAGCTCAAGACCCAGCGTTTTGAGCAACGTCGACTTGCCGCCGCTGCCGATAATCGCGGTAATGCCCGGCTCGATCCTGAGCGCCGAGGCAAGATTGCCGCTAACCGTTTCCATCTGTTCACCGCCGTATAATACTATGATAATAAATAATCATCAGAGTAGCGGTCGAACCGCTTTTGCTCTGCTCAAACCGTAGCACAGGGAGGTGCCCCGGGAATGCTCGTTTATGTTCGCGGCGCCGGCGATATCGCCACGGGTGTCGCCGCTCGCTTGGTGCGCGCCGGCGTGTCGGTCGTTATGGCCGATATCGCGGTTCCCACGTGCATCCGCCGCACAATCAGTTTTTGCGAGGCTATTCGCCTGGGCGAGGTCCAGGTCGAGGGCATTCGCGCTCGCTTGGCGCAGACGCCGGCAGAGGCGCTCGAGATTACCCAAGCGGGGGATGTTGCCGTCGTGGTGGACCCTCAGGCCAAGATGCTCGATGAGCTTAAACCCGCGGCTGTGGTCGACGCGATTCTGGCCAAGCGCAACCTGGGCACCACGCGCGACATGGCGCCTACCGTCATCGCCGTGGGGCCGGGCTTTACCGCGCCGGTCGATTGCGACGCCGTGGTCGAGACCATGCGCGGGCATTTCCTGGGCCGTGTCATTACCCAAGGTTCACCCCAGCCCAACACGGGCGTGCCGGGCATTATCGCTGGCTATGGCAAAGAGCGTGTTATCCACAGCCCCGCCGCCGGCGTGTTTCGGTCCGACCGCGCAATCGGCGACATCGTGCGCGCCGGAGACGTGATTGGCTACGCGGGCGATACGCCCATGCGCACGCAGATCGATGGCTGTCTGCGCGGGCTTTTGGCGAACGGCGTGCAGGTGACCGAGGGCTTTAAATGCGCCGATGTCGATCCGCGCGGTGACGCCAGCTATATCAACTACATTTCGGACAAGGCGACGTCGGTCGGCGGCGGCGTGCTCGAGGCACTCGCTATGCTCACCGATATCTTTAGAGGATAGAAGGCGGCAATGGAAAAGCTCGATGTTGTGAATGCGGCGCTTGCCGCCCTGCGTGCTGGCGAGACGTGCGAGCTCGTGGTCGTGGTCGGTACGGCGGGGTCATCGCCGCGCGGTGTGGGCGCCTGGATGACTGTCTTTGCCGATGGCAGCCAGGCGGGCACCATCGGCGGCGGCAAGATTGAGCTCTTTGCGCTGGATGAGGCGCGCGAGCTCCTGAGCGCGGGACAGTCGCGTCTGGTCCGCTACACCATGGGCGGCGAGAACTCCGATACCGGCATGATCTGCGGCGGAGCCATCTGCCTGTGCTACCTGCATCTGGATGCGACTCAGGCGTCGTTGTTCCAGGAAATAGCCGACGTCTTGGCCTATCGGCGCATCGGCGACTTCGTCATCGACTTTGAGCCGTTTATCGCGAGCGCGCTCGAGGGCGATGTGGCCGAGTGCCATGGCAAGGAATCGCGCCACACCATTGCGGGCTGCCCCGGGCTTTCGCTGGTGGAGGAGGGGAGTAAGGTCACCTACACCAACGCCGCCTCCGAGATTCCCGTGGCTCACATCGAGACGCTCTGCCCCGAGGGCCTGACCTACATCTTTGGCTGTGGCCACGTGGGCGCTGCGACGGCGCGGGTGCTCACGGCGGCGGGCTTTGCCGTCGTGGCTTGCGACGACCGCCCCGGCACGCTGACCCCCGAATGGGTGCCCGGTGTCTACGATCGTCGCCTGGTCGATTACAAGAACCTGAGCAAGCAGTGCCCCATCGGCCCGCGCGACCTGGTGGTCGTCGCCACGGCGGGTCACAAGTCCGATATAGACGTGGTGATTCAGGCCATGCGCGCCAAGCCTGCCTACCTGGGCTGCCTGGGATCGCGCCGCAAGACGGCCTTTGTGCGCGCCCGCCTGGAGCAGGAGGGCTTTACGCAGGAGCAGATCGACGAGCTGCACCTGCCGATCGGCGTTGCCATTCAGGCCGAGGACCCCGAGGAG